>JAJZEJ010000221.1 GCA_021828635.1 Chloroflexota bacterium | reverse complement strand
CCAGGCGCTCATCAAGTGACGTGCGCCTGGCGACCGCGCGTGCCGTCCCCTCAGCCATGCCACCCAATTGCACAATGCGCCCAGCAATCAGATTGGCATCCTTCTCCACGTCCTCAACTATCTTGTTGAACAGTTCGCGCAGCGCCATAAACTGAGACCCTTTGACGTTCCAATATGCCTGCCTGCATTGCAATTGTAGATCGATGGCGTCGGCTAACCGACGGTTCAACAGTTCGATCAATTTGGCTTGTTGCTCTTCGGACAGGGTATGTGTTTTCCTCGACATGGCAGTGATCCTTTCACGCAAGCGGTATTGTGTGCGATAATAGAGAAGATACATAAATGGAAATGCTCTGGCATATTTTTGTAAACTCTGCCTTCTGTCTGAAAACGACTTAGCGCATCCATGCGTATTCATCCAGGTTGGGATAGAAACCTTTCTATGGAGTAAGTCCTCTTATCCGTCTCTAATCTCACGGTAGCAGCAAACCGTTATAAGGAACGTTATATGGGCAACGTCTACTTCACATTCCTGGGTACGCCCGAAGTGCGTCATGCCGATCAGGTACTGCCGTTCGCCACGCGCAAGGAATACGCACTCCTCTTGTATCTAGCGGTAGAAAACCGCATCCATTTGCGTCAGAAACTCTCCGAAATGTTTTGGCCGGAAGGTGACGCACAACATGGCCGGGCAGCCTTACGCATTACCTTGCTCCATCTGCGTCATGTACTGGGCGAGAGAGCAGAGCGTGACCATATACACCACCTTCTCATCACACGTGATACACTTGGCCTGGACCTCAACTCAGGTGTCGAACTCGATCTGCAAACTATTCACAGAGCCTGGGAACTGGCGCATACAGCGACAACAGCGACTCGCACAACGCTAAGCATGCCAGAAGACGGGCAGTGCAATCCGCTTGCCCTGCTTCAACAAGCGATCAGCTACGCTCACGGCGAGTTCCTGGAAGGCTTCTCGCTACGCGATGCCCCGGCCTTCGACGATTGGATACGACTTCAGCGCGAATACTGGCACCTCCACATGAATGAGGTCTTCGACCGGCTCTCCCACCTGCAATTTGAAGCCGGTGAGCTTGCGGCTGCCATTGAAACGGTAAAGCACTGGCTCGTCTTTGCTCCACTACAGGAGGATGCCTACCAGCGTCTGATACGCCTGCACTTCGCGTCCGGCGACCGGGCCTCCGCGTTACACGCCTATGAAGCCTGCCGGACGATGCTCGCAACAGCTATGCAGACGGAGCCGACCCCGGAAACCGTGGCACTGGCAAGCCGTATACGAACCATTGCGCCTCCTAGTCGCAAGGAGTTACCCGCACCAACGTCTCCAACAGCAACTTCCACAACCGCGCTTCTTCACAGCCCGCTTCTGGGGCGGACAGCAGAACTGAGTACGTTGATCAAGGTCTATCATACGGTGCAACGCGGCCAGACACAGGTCGTTCTGCTGGAAGGGGAGGCGGGCATTGGCAAGACACGGTTAGCGACTGAGTTTCTTGCCTGGGCAGAGGTGGAGGGGGCAGATGTATTGCGGGGGCAAGCATTTGAAACCGGTGGTCAAATGCCCTATCAGCCTGTGATTGAGGCACTACGCCCGCGTATTGAACGGGAGAATGCTCCAGATGACCTGTTTTCAGATCTGTGGCTGGCAGAACTCGCACGCCTGCTCCCCGAACTGCGTGACCGCTATCCTGATCTCTCCATCTCTCTCGGAGAGAAATCAGTGGTACGTAACCGATTGTTTGAAGTAGTGGCACGCCTGGGACAGGCTTTGGCGGCACGTGCGCCGCTCATTTTGTTCATCGATGATGTGCAGTGGGCGGATGTCGCCTCGCTCGACGTGTTCCACTATCTCGCACGACGCTTCGCGAAGAGCGAGACACCCGCGCTCCTGCTTCTGACACTGCGTATGGAAGGCAGAGACTTGCTTGCCAGGTGGCGAACTGATATAGAACGCGCCGCGCCTCTCACACGTCTGCAACTTGGCCCCCTCACTTCCGAAGACATCCTGCACCTCCTCCAGGCATTCGGGGGGAAAACAGACAAAGCGGGGAAACAGGCAGCGAACCTGGAACGCTTTGGCCAGTGGCTTTTTGTTGAAACGGAGGGACAACCTTTCTATCTGATGGAAACGCTCAAGGTCTTGCTTGAGCGCCATGTGCTTACTCCTCAGCCGAATGAAGATGGCGGATGGACCATTGACTTTACAGCAGCCTTGGAGGATGAGGCAATGGCACGAGGCTTCTTCCCACCCAGTGTACGCGAAGTCATCTGCGCCCGCCTGGATCGACTCACCCCGAACGCTTTCGCGCTGTTGGTAGCAGGGGCGGTCCTCAACCACGGCATCACCTTTACGTATCTTTGCCAAGTGGCTGATCTCACAGAACATGATGGACTCCTTGCATTGGACGAGGTTCTATACAACCATCTGCTCTATGAGCCGGAACGCGAGGGAAAGCACATGGCTGATGGACGCTATGTGTTCGCCCACGCGACGATCCGTGCAGTTGTTTATGCGGAGGCAGGTGAGGCAAGACGCTCCATTTTTCATCGTCGCGCGGTACAAGCGTTGCAAGAGGCAACTACACCCTCGGCGCAATTGGCCTATCATGCCGTGGCCGCAGGTCTTGTGGAACCGGCTTTCCGCTTCAGTCTCGCGGCTGGCGATGAGGCCATACAAGTGGTCGCCGTGCGCGATGCGATCACCTTCTACGAACAAGCACAGCGTTTGCTCGCCGAGCGGTTGCATGGACAAAGCTTGAAAAACGAGCTTCTAGCATCAGAGATCGAACATCTCTTCATCCATCTGGGTCAAGCCTACGAGCAAAACGCCGAGTGGGAGAAAGCGCGGTCAACCTATACGGCGTTGCTCACATACGCACTGGAGGCACACGACCCGGTACTAGAGCGTACCGCCCTCAGTTATTTGGTGGCGCTCACCGCACAGTAGCCTACACCCAATTTTACATTCTTGCTATCCACATAGTATATATAAATTTGCTATTAATCCATTATTGTGCTATACTCTAATTAAGAAAAAGAGCAACCACCTCTCCCCTTTTTCCAACAGGAACAGCTTCGGTCCTTCCCTGCTTCTGTGTTCTTCCGGTAAGGTCGCTAAAACATCCCCCTTGTCGATTTGACGAGGAGTTAAGAGAACTATCACGGTTGGAGTGAACTCATGAGTCAGACAATGACACAAGAACAGGGTATGTACGTCCCTGGCTTCCACGTTGCGGAAAATTATGCCTTTAAGTCCGAGAGAGGACTGAGCAAGAAGATTGTTGAGCAGATATCCGAAATGAAGGGCGAACCCAGTTGGATGCGGCAGTTTCGCCTCAAGAGCCTGGCACTCTTCGAGCAGCGTCCTATGCCAACGTGGGGAGCGGATTTATCAGGGATCGACTTCGACAACATCTACTACTATATCAAGCCGGTCGCGCAGCAGGGGAAAACCTGGAACGACATCCCATCCGAAATTAAGGACACGTTTGATCGATTGGGTATTCCGCAGGCCGAGCAGAAATATCTGGCGGGCGTGACAGCGCAGTACGAGAGCGAGGCGGTGTATCACAAAGTGCGTGAAGACCTTATGAAGTTAGGCGTGATCTTTACCGACATGGATACAGCTTTGCGCGAATATCCCGATATTATTAAAGAGCATTTCGGCACGGTCATCCCACCATCTGATAATAAATTCGCATCGCTCAACAGTGCCGTGTGGAGTGGTGGCAGCTTTGTCTATATACCAGAGGGTGTGCGCGTGGAAATCCCCTTGCAAGCCTACTTCCGTATTAACGCCCAGAACATGGGTCAGTTCGAGCGCACGCTGATTATCGCCGCGCCCGGCTCCTATGTCCACTATGTTGAGGGCTGTACCGCCCCGACGTATGCCAGTGACAGCTTGCACAGCGCCGTCGTCGAGATCAAGGTGATGGAAGGTGCGCGTGTGCGCTACACGACTATCCAGAATTGGTCGAAGAACGTCTATAACCTCGTCACAAAGCGTGCGATGGCCTACCGAGACGCAACGATGGAATGGGTGGATGGCAATCTCGGCTCGAAGGTGACGATGAAGTATCCGGCGGTTCTCTTGATGGAGCCTGGCGCTCGTGGTGATATCCTCTCCGTGGCATTCGCCAGCGAAGGGATGCATCTGGATGCTGGTGCGAAGGTAACGCACCTTGCGCCGTACACTACATCACATATTCTCTCGAAATCTGTCTCGAAGGGTAACGGTCGTGCTTCGTATCGTGGCCTAATCCGCGTCAACCGGGGTGCGCACCACACCAAGTCCAATGTCCGTTGTGACGCGCTCTTGCTCGATGAGCAGGCTCGCACTGATACCTATCCAACCATTCACGTCGAAGAGAACCAGACCGAAATCGGTCACGAGGCAACCGTCTCGAAGGTTGGTGACGACCAACTCTTCTACCTGATGAGCCGTGGTATGGATGAGACTGAGGCATACTCGCTGATCGTCAATGGCTTCATTGAGCCGATCACGAAGGAACTGCCGATGGAGTACGCAGTTGAGCTGAACCGCTTAATCCAGTTGGAGATGTCTGGCAGTGTTGGCTAAACAGCCGTCTCTCGCCTAAGAAGAAAAGCAAGCAATACCTATCGTGTTTCATAAGGGGTTACAGCACGGCATCTACCGCCTCGAATTTTTCTTTTCGGGTCACGGATGGATAAGCATGGATACCACGTCAATAGCAAGAGGAGCTAGCTATGGCTCCTTTTGCTACAGGTATAAGTTAAGCAGCCGTATGACCACCCAGAGTAACAGGCGTTGATTTGGGGGTCTTTGTCTCCAGGTGTTTGCTGAGGTCTACCACACGCAGTTCTTCGCTGGACATGTTCGCCTCATAAAAGTTGGTCATCTTGAGAATGGCTCCATCCAGGTTTGCTCCTCGCAAATCAGCATTGCTGAGGTCTGCTCTCGTCAAGTCAGTGTGGGAGAGGTCGCTTCCGCGGAAACTTGCCCTATGGAGGCGTGTTTGCAGGAGATTGGCACCACTCAGATTAGCGCCGTTCAAATTGGCATGGCGCAGGTCCGCATCGCGCAAGTCAGCACCGCGCAGGTCCACGTCTTGTAGATTAGCCTCGGTAAGATCTGCTCCATGAAGATCGATACTATGAAAGTCGGCGCTATGAAAGTCGGTGCTATGAAGGTCAGCGTTATGCAGGTCTGGCTCTAATGCCTGGACCTCAGCATTAGCTTTGCGCCATGCATTCCACCGCGTTTTCCCTAGTGCAAGAAGAACAAGTTGCTTCTGGTTTGCCATGAGGTTCACGTCCTTATTCACGATTCATGAATGATTGATATGGATACACAAATGAATGTTAAGAACTGCTTCTCCTTGTGAGAGAGCCACCGCGCTTGTACAAAGAGCGATGCTTATAAAGGAGAGGAAACAGAAATATCAGGGATGTGGACGAAGGGACATGACTTATACAGATATGTATGAGACTATTTAATTATACACTATTTTCTGCAAATATGCAACATTTAGCGAACAAAAGAACAAAGAGTAAGGCTATGGCAAAGTTGGGAATAAAATGATGCTGGACCTATTAGTATAGCCCATACTGCTCATGTATTCGACTGTATCGAAAAGATCATGCTATAATCAGCCTTAACTATTGCGCACCTATGTCGATACATATAGAAGAAGGGATGGAGTGATGAGATCATACCACTGTGTACTACCCTACTCTATCACCTATCAGCAGAGATTTTGACTAACGAAGGGGCTGACGATGACCGCCAATATCTCTTTTGTCCACGACCGCCACGCTATTCAGCATGCAGCACCAGGCGTGGAAGGTGAATCACAAGAGCTTGTGGATATATTACAAAAAATCGTTCATAACGCTGGTGCGCTCTTAGAGGTCACAAACTGCTCGGTTGCGCTACTAGATACCGTCGGTAGCACACTGATTACGCTAGCCGCGCTGCAAAAGAATGGCAGCAAGCCACGCAGGACACGCTTTCAACTGGACGAGGGCGTGGCCGGCTGGGTCGCCAAGCATCATCAAACGCTAGTCGTCAACGATGTGAACCTGGACCCACGCTTCAAGCGGCTAGGGCGCATGCCCATCGGTTCCATGATCTGCGTCCCACTGATGGCCTCCGGCAACTTCATTGGCACGCTAACCGCCAGCAGCAGTGAGATCAACGTCTTTAGCGAACAGAAAGTGCAGATGCTAACTATCTTCGCGGAACAAGCAGTCTTGGCGATCATCAACGCACGCCATGCCGAACTGGCGCAACGTCAGGCCAACCAGCTCGAATTGTTGATGAGCCTTTCACGCGGCATCACCACGCGCCTGGAAGCTAAAGAACTCTATCGTACCATCCTTTCCTATGTCCGTCGCCTCGTCCCCTGTGACCTGGCTCTACTCTATCTTTCCTATGATGGCCTGCCAGACCTGTTGCCGGTCGCGGAACTGCAATGTCCAGTCGAAGCCTCGCTCTACGAGCAGGAAATCTGTGCGGTAGCAGTTAAGACAGAGGTATTGCAACGCGAGAAGATTAGCATCTATGACACAAACTCACTGGTTGCCTGGGCCTCCATTCATCGTCATCCCATTCTGCGCGGCCCTGACGACCAGAGCAGCACCGCGCCAGAGGCCGAAATGGCCGCCCCTCTGGTCTCCAAGAATGTTCTCTATGGCGTCATCACCCTCAAACGCACCACACCTTTCAATAGTGAAGAGCTACGCCTGGTGCGCAACCTCAGTCACATGGCCGCCGCTGCGTTGGAGAATGTCGCGCTCTTCCAGAAAGTTCGCACCGACCAGGAGCAGCTACGCGCCATTCTGACTTCCAGCTCTGATGGCATCGCCCTACTTGGCGTCAATGCCTGTTTCATTGAGGTTAATCCAGCTTTTGGTCGCCTTTTCGGCATTGCAGCAGAGCAGATAGCTGGTATGGAATGTATGGAATTGCTCGGCTGTCAAGAAGAGAGCAGTCATACCTGCTGTGGCGAGCTATGCATGGTGCATCGCGCTCTGCAACAGGAAGAGCCATTGCCCTATGTCGAGCTGGATCTGACCATTCAAGGCGTTCCGCGCTCGGTTGGGCTTAGCATTACGCCAGTCGTCACACCCCAACAGCCTTTATGCTTAATGATGGCA
>JAJZEJ010000203.1 GCA_021828635.1 Chloroflexota bacterium | reverse complement strand
CCTTTCTTACCTATTGCTCCAGCGTCTCGATCACTTCACCAGTGCGATTGCCAAGCCAACTGCCAATGTAGCCGCCTACATAGCCAAGTAGCAGCGTGATAATGCTACCGATGATACCTATTCTCATCACTAAGAGTGCTGGATAGAGTGGAAAAAGCAATGGTGCGGGTAGAAAACCAACGAGTGGGGCCGCTGCCAGCACAGCTAATAGCTTACGCGCCGACCAATTGCGTTTGCGAGCCTGATATCTGACAAGATCGAAGATGACGGCGGCGATTATGAAGAGGATCGGCCAATCTACCGTCACCACTGGTAGATGTGGGCCACCTCGGCGATAGGTGAGTTGCTCAAGTTTAAGCAGTAAGGTCGTGGCAGGTGGTACATAGAACCAGACGATGGTAATGAGAACGAATGAGACCGCAACAACGCTTGTCGCAGCCCAGCGCCAGGGTAGAGCATACCCTGCAACAATAAAGCTATAGAGGCCAAAGAGTGCGGCGAGCGCGGCAAAGACGTTGATAGTGACAGAGCCTACTGTGATAGTACCCATGTTACCGTAGGCATCGAAGAGCAAAAAGGTCAGAATCGAGAGCATTACGGCTAGCGCACTCAGTGTACCTGCGTGGCTCAGCCTGCGTGCTACTCGTGCAGAATCGTGTGCCGCAAGATGTGCGATGGAGACGAACATATAGACCGTGCCGAGGGCAACGGCAGCCATGCCCGCGATAATCATAACATGGAAAGGAGCCCAAATCTGCACATCAATGCCGTAGAGCGAGTGCCAATAGCTATCCAACGGAAAGCCAATTGCCGAATCCAACGCACCAAAGCCAACAATATAGGCTCCCAGTGAACCATGAAAAGCGTCGGCAAATTGTGTGCTACCCTGTGCGATTTGAGCGTTCTGCCGCGCCCAAAATGTCTCGATCAACACCGTCGAGAGGGCCGAGAGGCCACAAAGGGTAATTCCAAATAACATGATAATATGCGGTGGAATGAGCGTGCGGTCACGTCCAATATACGTGTGCCACTGAATATCCCAACTTGTACCGAGGAAAAAGAGGGTTGCCCCAAGTAAGATTACAGCGCCAAATGCCAAGCGTAGTGTACGCACTATATGTAGCGAACTGGTACGCGCTCCCTGAACCATCAAGGTGCCAGAATCAAGTGTTTTTGCCATAGATGATCTATCCTTCTTTATATCTGACCGTTTCCTTGTGGTATATACGCTTGCAGGATACAGGAAGTTTGAAGGAAAAAACAACTAGAGAAGCTTTACAGTTTTGAGTATGCTGGCCTTCTTCAACAGGTTCAAAGAACACTTTACAACACGCTCGTCAGGTAAGCGCATTCCATCATCATCATAGTACAAGTACGGTACCAAGCCTGGTTCAAATTGTTAAACTGGTTCAAGAGGTTGGTGCGGTTCTGGTGGCAGCTCGACCGTGATCGGGTCGCCGGGGCGTACTTCGCCGCCAACCAGGACGATAGCCATGATACCAGACTTACGAATAAGTTTGCCATGTTCATCGCGTCCCAGCACCGCACCCATCAACCCTGCCTGAAAGTCATCCAATTGAGTGCAAGGACTACGTAGTCCTGTCACCTCGATGATAGCTGTGCCGCCCAGGTGCAAGCGCGTTCTCGTTGGCAACTTGAGCAGATCAATGCCTCGCGTCGTCACATTCTCGCCCATTTGACCGCCTGACACGGCGAAGCCGGCAGCTCGTAGCTCATCATGCAGTTCTGCATGAATTAGATGAACCTGACGCAGGTTAGGTTCGTTCGGATTTTGCGCCACCCGTGAACGGTGCTTGACTGTTTCACCGAGATGCGCATCACCCTCGATACCCAATCCTGCCAGCAAGTGGATACAATCCTGCTCTGGCTTGCTAAAAGTGTGCGTTGAACTAAGGCTCACAGCTGTCACGGTTCCATCCATTGGCTTACGTTCCCCTATCATGATAACGTTGTCATAGCTCTACCTTTATTCTACCATTTTTTTACACAAAAAGTGAAATACGGCATCACGCCTGGGTATTATGCCCTATACCGCCTCGCCAAAGTAGCGTGTGCCGGGCTGGACGTGTTGACGGCATACCTCGTCGTCGAGTTCGAGACCCAATCCTGGCGCATCGCTGAGCGTGATGTAGCCATTCTTGATTAACGGGTCATCTTCGTGACCCACTACCGCGTTCCACCACGGAATATCTTGTGAATGATATTCCAGCACGGTAAAAGTGCTAATGGCGGCGCACACATGGGCGCAAGCCATCGTGCCAACCGGGCTGCATACATTGTGGGCAGCGAACGGAATATAGTGCATCTCCGCCATGTCCGCGATGCGCTTGCTTTCTAGCAGGCCACCGCAGCGTGGAATATCCGGCTGGATGATATGGCACGCGCCTTTCTCGATAAAGGGGCGGAAACCATGACGGGTGTACAGATTCTCACCTGTGCAGATCGGTGTGCGTGTCGCGGCCCGTACCAACGCCAGCGCATCGGCGTTATCTGGCGGCGTCGGGTCTTCCAGCCAGAGCAGCGGGAAGGGTTCGAGTGCCTGCGCTAAGCGGATGGCATCAGTCACGTTATACGACCAGTGACAGTCCAGGGCTAAATCTACATCTGGTCCAAGCGTCTCGCTGACCGCACGCACCATCTCCACCATATTCCTGATAGCTTTATTGCTCAATGTACGATTATAGTCATCAATTTGCACCCTATGACCAATGGGGTCAAGGTCGAACTTAATGGCATCGAAGCCGCGCTCACGCACTTCCAATGCTCGTTGACACCAATCATTGGCATCATGCAAATTGCCTGCATGTGAATCGGCATAAATACGCACGCGGCCACGGAACTTGCCACCGAGCAGTTGATAGGTCGGCGTCTTGAGTTGCTTACCCACCAAGTCGAGGAGCGCAATCTCGATCCCACTAATCGCTGCCACCGTCGCGCCTGCAACCGAGCCAGGGCCAGACATTGCCCGCATCATGAATGTCCAAAGCTTATCCACTTCCATCGGGTCTTTGCCAATGAGGCGTGGCTTGAGTTTCTCTATCACGTCCATAATCCCTGGCCCCCAATATGCCTCACCCAGCCCGATGATGCCGCTATCGGTATAAATGCGGATCAGGTTCCAGGGAAAGTTAGCTCGAATAATAGCAGTACGAATGTCGGTAATTTTCAAGATATTCCTCCATATTCTAAGTAATCTTAGGAACGTAATAAACGCCCTATCTTATTCATCTAAGGTACCAATAAACAGATCGAGAGGTAGTGGTACAGGACGACTACACGTACTGGTCAAGGACATATGCTGCCCTGCGGATGCAGATTCGTGAAAGGCATGCATGATGTCAAGCACGTGATAGCCTAATATGCCATTGGCTCGATGTTCACGCCCCGAACGCAGTGCATAAGCCAGATCCGCTACGCCAATGCCACGCCCGCCATTCATGTATCCATACTTCAATGGGATAGTATTCCACTCGCGCTCGCCTGCCCGCCGTAGCCGCACCGGACCACGAAAGAAGCTAGGATTAGTTATACTTAGTGTACCTTCTGTGCCATAGATTTCGATAGCAGGTAGTTCAGTAGCCCAGACATCAAAACTGGTAACGAGCGTGGCAACGGCACCTTGAGTAAAATCGAGCAGAGCGGCGATATGTGTTGGCGTTGTCACAGGAATTTTCATACCATGAGAGCTTGCACTACGCTCTATAAATGGTTGCCGAGTTATGGCGCTGACACGGCTAACCGGTCCTAGCAGTAAGATCAATGCCGTCAGGTAGTATGGTCCCATATCGAACATCGGTCCACCGCCGGGTTGGTAATAAAAGGCGGGATTGGGATGCCAGTTTTCGGGACCATGATTTAATAAGAAGGCATTGGCTGCTAAAGGCTGACCAATGGCTCCATCATCCAGTAGCTTGCGGCAAGTTTGGAGGGGCGCACCCAGAAAGATATCAGGAGCGCACCCGACCAGCACACCATGCTTGTGAGCCTCGGTCAGGATTGTCTGTGCATCCTCGCGTGTCACCGCTAAAGGCTTTTCATTATACACCGACTTGTCAGCCTTGATTGCAGCCAGTGCAATGCTGGCATGGGCCTGCGGGGTCGTCAGATTGAGGACAATATCAATGTCAGGGTCGGTCAGCAATTCTTCGACGCTACAGGCTTTTGGGATATGATAGTGGGCCACCTTTGCTTTTGCACGCTCTCCATCGAGGTCCGCGCATGCGACAATGTTGAGAATTGCAAACGTGCGCATCCCTTCAATATAGTTTGCGCTAATCACACCGCATCCGACGATGCCGACATTGATCGTTGACCTGGACATAAGACTATCCTTTTTGTATTTCAAAGAAACGCAGGGCGACCGCAAGAGATCGCCTTGCCCCATTACGCTTTGACGGCTCCGGCGATGGCATTGACGAAGTAGCGTTGTAGCAGGACAAAGATGAGCATGACAGGAGCCAGGGTGATGACCGAACCCGCGCACAGATAGGTCCAGTTAGTAGAGTTTAGCCCGACAAAGGCATACATGCCAACAGCCAGTGTGCGCAAATCGGGGCGAGCCAGCGTGAAGACAAGCGGCACAAAGAAGTTGTTCCATGAGCCGATGTAGGTGAACAATGCCACTGTTGCCAGCATCGGACCAGCTAACGGGAACATGACACGCCAGAAGAGCTGATTGAAGCCTGCCCCATCTACACGTGCAGCATCCTCCAACTCATGATTCATTGTACTGAAATAGCCGGTGAACAAGAAGGTGCTGAAAACCATACCGCCCGCCGACTGCACCAGAATGATTGACCAGAGCGTATTGAGCAGACCGAGGCGCTGAATAATGTCAAAGACGGGGATGATAGTGTAGCCCTGCGGCAAGAAAAGCGTGAGCGCAATCAAGCCAATCACGATTTTTTTCCCCGGAAACTTTTTGCGTGCCAGCACATAGCCTGCCATTGATGTGCAGACCAGCACAATCGCAACCGTACAAATGGTAGTGAACAGCGTATTGAAGAAATATTGTCCGAAGGAAGCTTCATTCCAGGCATTCGTGTAGTTAGACCACTCAAAGCCTTTGGGGAAGATGCTGAGACCATCGTTGAAAAAACCGGCAGAAGTTTTTAGCGAACTGCCAAGCGTCCACAGAAATGGGTAAACCCACAAAAGGCCGCCGACAATCAAAATGATGTGAATGAGCAAGTGGCGCAACTTCTGCGCCGTTTTATAGCGTCGCACGTAGGAAGTGCGCGAAGGTGCAACAGATGTAGCCATAATCGTTCATGTCTCCTTCTTACTTATCCCTGCAAGCGGTACTCAGCTCGCCTGCGCGTGGCATAGCGCACAATCAAAACCTGGACACCTGAAAGCGCAATCAGGATTACACCGTAAAAGAACGAGGCGGCTGAGGCATAGCCGATATTTGGCTCCACAACAGAATTAGTGAATCCTCCAAATGCCTGCTGGTAAATGTACGTATTGACAACGTTAGTGGCAAAGTATGGTCCGCCGCCAGTCAACACCTGCACTAGATCGAAGACTTGCAGACTACCTAGAATAGCCAATATCAGTATCATTAAGCCGATGGCACGTAACATTGGCACAGTAATGTACAAAAACTGGTTGACTGCGTTGGCTCCATCGATCTTCGCAGCCTCGTACAGTTCAATGGGTATCGTCTGGAGTGCTGCCAGAAAGTAGACCAGATTGTAGCCTAGCGTATTCCAGATACCAACGGCGATAATGATGCCTAATGCGAAATGTGGGTCGCCGAGCCAGTCGATATGCTGCGTCGTGATGTGAGCATTGATGAGTATCTGACTGAGATTGTCGCCAAAGTTGGTCAGGATAAGTTGTACCACAATACCAACCACGGCAGCCGACGTCACAACAGGAATAAAGTACACTGAGCGATAAAACGTCGCAAAACGTAGCTTTGGATTATTTAATACGAGTGCTAGAATCAAGGCCAGCGTCAACTGCACAGGCACTAGAACCGCCATATAGATGAAAGTGTGCAGGAACGCGCCCCAGAAAAAGGAGTCGTGGATGACCTTCTTAAAGTTGTACAGGCCCACAAACTGTGTTGGACTGCCAATGCCATTCCATTGGTAAAGCGTATAGCCCAATGAGGCAAAAATAGGATAGACAACGAAGACGAGTAGTAAAATCAGCATTGGGGCCAAATAGATGTATGACCAACCATTGCTGAGCATCTCTTGCCAAAGCTTGTGCTTCTTCTGTGGCAGATTGACCATTACAGGTGCATCAGGCGTGAGGGTAGGAACTTGCATTGTCAAAACCTCTCTCTTCTCTTCTTGCATTCATCCGTAGGAACGTGATTTATCACGCCTACGGATGAATGCAATACATCATGCAGGTTTGGTGTAGTAGGGCTTTGTGATGTCCCAATCAGAGAAGGTGTAGTCAGCCAGACTCACTTTGTTGCCCTGTTGCACAGCCTGACTAATACCATCGGTCAGCGACTTCATATAGCGGTCGTCGAGGGCGGATAATGCTCCGTGGATGTCTGAAATCTGGCCGGTGTAGATGCCGGTCAACACATCGCCAATATCGGGTTTAACGGTAGCTTGAATGACGTTTGCCGTTTGCGGGTTGCGCTGCGCTGGGTTAGGGCCAGGTATCTCCAGATTTGAGGTGCCAACATATTCAGCGAAAGGCTTGAATGTGACCAGACTGGCCTGATCGTTTTGTGGGAAGACAGAAACATCCTCACCCATCTGTACCCAGCGTTTTCCTGCCGCCGGACTGTAGAGCCAATCGAACCAGGCCCACGCCTCATCGGGGTATTTCGTCTTGTTTGACATGGCCCAGAGCGAACCACCGGGCGTCGAATAGAAGTAGCCCTGCGGCGTTGTCGTGGGACTTGGTAGCGTAATCAGGCTGTAGTCGGTAAACTTGTGCTGTGTCCACTCGGCCTGATTCCAGACACCACCAACGGTCATGCCAAACTTACCACGCTCGAAGTAGGCACGTGCAACCTCGTCGGTGATACTGATCGAGTCAGGATAGAAGTAGCCGTGCTTTTTCCAATCGAGGATCAGGTTGATGATATCCATATAGTTGCTGTCGGTGGAATACGTCCACTTACCGACACGCATATCCATTGTCGATGTACCACCCGGCGAGCCAGCGCCGCGCACGAATAGCTCTACCCACCAAG
>JAJZEJ010000176.1 GCA_021828635.1 Chloroflexota bacterium | reverse complement strand
GGCGTGTGGCGTAATAGGTGCCGGGAGAACTCTGGTAGAGATGACGACTAAAGAGGTCGGCTGCTAGATCGTGGTAGCTATAGTGTCCATCCGTTGGATTGAACTGCACGAATGGTTGTGTGACGAGCCAGCGATAGAGCGCCTGTTGCTCCTGATGCTCAATATACGGGAAAGCCGCCAGATCATCTTGATTGAAAGGCAACGAGAAGAGCGCGGCATCCAGCACCAACCGCCGTTTCATGGCTTCGTGTTCGGGTATCCAGCGTAAGAAGTTTGCCACCACATCCGTTGTAGGATCGACGGAACGTTGCGCGTTGAAAGTCAGTAAGCTCAAGTATAAGGGCAAGCCACGTGAGATGTGCCAGATGGTTTCGACCTCTATGGTATCAGTAATGTCGCGGCGTGCCAGATAGGCGCGTGTTTCTGCTTCGCTAAAGCTATTGAGCGAGATGTAGTAGATGGTCTCGCTATCGTGGTAGGGCAGCCAGCGTTTGGGATCATCGGGCAGTGAGCGGTCTAGCGGCACACGTCCGGCGGCGACCAGCACGATATTACTGCTGATCTCAGCCGGAAGAAAGTAATCGAGTAGCCAGGGCGCGGCCTCAGCAGCGAGTTGCTCGAAGGTATCGAAGAAAAGCAGGATACGACGGCGGCGGCGCAACCAGGAGGTAGTTGGCACAATGGCGACCTCGGTTTCGGCTAGTCTGTTGAGTTCCATAATAAAGGCGCGTGTGAGATCGCCGATGGGGTCTTCGAGATAGGCTGTTTCGCGTCGCACATTAGCGGCCTGATATTCCTGCGCTAGATGCGTGGTGGTAAGTTTGAGACCCTCGCGTAAGATAGGGCCAACGAATGGTACGCCCTCAACTGCCGCGCCAGCGAAGTCTGGCGCGTGTTGCAGCACAGCATCCTGGATCGTCTCTTCCTCATTCTGCTGCCTGCGTACCGCCTCTTTGTAACGTTGAATAGCGCGTTTGAAGTCTATCATGCGCAATTGTTCGGCGAACTTCTCCATCATGCTGGCGGCGGTGGCTTGGCGCTCATCGATGCAGGCCACCAGGCAGTAGCCGCGAAAGGTTGGAGTGCGCATCTCTTCCATCAGGTGTTGGAGTAGCGTCGATTTACCAACGCCGCCATCACCAAAGATGGAGACGATGTTATAAGCGGGATCATCGGGCTTCAAAATATGATCGGTAAAGAATTGTAGTTCATGTTCGCGCCCGATAAAAATTTTTTGTGTCTCCGGTGTTTGGTCTTTCGGGTCATGCTTTCTGACAAAAGGCATGCAGGTTTGTACCTCTCAAGCGGCTACACTAATGACAATAGCTTGTGGGTGTTCATGCTCTTCTGGCACAGGTTCGCCATCCACAAGCAGCGACTCGATATAAAGCTGAATGGCATCTTTTGCCATTGCGATAGCCTCTTCAAGTGTGTCGCCTTCAGTGATACATCCTGGCAAGGTTGGCACTGTCACCGTGTAACCACCCTCTTCTGTATCAGGATGCAAGATAATCGTATATTTATACTCGTGCGCCATGTATTTCCCTCTTTGCATCTCTTTTTGATGACAGTATATCACAGCAATCCGTATAGAAAAAGGGCAACGTTTAGAAGAAATGAGGGAAGCGGAGACTTTACAGATAGGCAAGGATAGGGTACACTTACAGTGTATCAGTCATGGAAACGTTTCAAAGTTTCTTATCTACGAAGAAGTATGAAAAGGAGCAATTGTGATATTCGAGAGCTTCTCCTGGTGGCAACACGGAACCATCTATCAGATTTACCCGCGCAGTTTCAAAGATAGCAACGGCGATGGCATTGGAGATTTACAGGGAATTATCAGCCAGCTCGACTATTTAACATGGTTAGGAGTAGATGCGCTCTGGCTTTCCCCGTTCTATCCCTCACCGATGGCCGACTTCGGCTATGACATCACGGATTATTGCGGTATTGATCCTATTTTCGGCAACATGGAAACGTGTGATGCACTGATCGAGCAGGCTCATCAGCGCGATCTTCAAGTCATCATTGATTTTGTTCCCAACCATACCTCCGATGAGCATCCCTGGTTTCTCGCATCTCGCAGTTCTCGTCAGAATCCTCAGCGGGACTGGTATATATGGGCTGACCCCAAATCCGATGGCTCTCCTCCTAATAACTGGTTAAGTGTGATGGGTGGAGCGGCTTGGACGTGGGATGAAGCTACCTCCCAGTATTATTTACATACATTTCTTAGCAAACAACCGGACCTTAACTGGCGCAATCCGGCTGTCAAAGCTGCCATGTTCGATGTCATCCGCTTCTGGCTAGAGCGGGGAATCGACGGATTTCGTGTGGATGCCGCCCATTTTATCCTCAAGGATCCCAACTTGCGTGATAACCCGCTTAATCTTACTGGTGAGCGAGTTTTGCACAAGCCGATGGGCGACTATGCTTCGCAACTGCATCTTTATGATAATGGACATAGCGATGTGCATACGGTCTACCACGAACTGCGCTCCATGCTCAATCACTATAGCACAACGCGACCGCGTCTTATGATGGGTGAAGTGCATATTTTTGACCGGGCGGTGTGGGCTAGCTATTATGGTGCCGATCTTGATGAATTTCATATGCCCTTTAACTTTGATTTACTCAATATACCCTGGAACGCCCAGGTTATTCGTCAGTCAGTCGAGACGCTTGAAAGGCATCTCCCGCCAGGAGCCTGGCCTAACAATGTACTTGGCAATCACGATGAGCCGCGAATCATCAGCCGTGTGGGTCCAGTGTTTGCGCGTCTTGCCATGCTGCTACTGCTTACCCTACGAGGTACCCCAACACTCTATTATGGTGATGAGATTGGCATGCACGATGGGGATATTCCACCTGAACGGGTTAGCGATCCGATGGAGAAAAATATACCTGGCCTGGGTCTCGGACGAGATCCAGAACGTACACCGATGCAGTGGAATAGGAGTCCAAATGCTGGGTTCTGCCCATCTGGTGTCGAACCCTGGCTACCTGTTCCCGCAGATTATCAGCAGAACAACGTTGCGGTCGAACGTGAGAACCCTCATTCACTGCTAACCCTCACGCGCCGTCTCATCGAGTTGCGTCGCGTGCAGCCTGCACTTTCGATTGGTAGCTATCATACCATCAATGGTGTACCCGATAGCTGTTTCATCTATCAGCGTCAGTCTGGTAGCCAGCGTTACCTGATTGCTCTAAATTTCTCAGACGACGAACAAATCGTGAATTTATCACAGGTGGGGCATGGACGTATCGTTCTCTCCACATATCTAGATCGTGAGGAATCAGTCAATTTAGCACAATTGCAATTACGCGGTAAAGAAGGAGAGATTATCGAGTTAGAGAATCTTTAACCATCAGGTTATTTCTCCTGTCTCATCAAACAAGCAGAAAGCGATGTCGGGATATTCTCGACATCGCTTTCTTACGCTATGGAAGTATTTGTGTTAGCCCTTCACGGCCCCGGCGGTGAGGCCAGAGACGATGCGCTTCTGGAGGAACAGCACAACGATCACGAGCGGAATGGTCACGATTATGGCGGCGGCGGCAATTTCGCCCCAGGGGATAGTATGCTCGCCAGCGAAGCGCGTGACGCCGACGGTGACAGGCTGCGCTGTCGGATCGGCGGTGAGTGTCAAGCCAAAAACGAAGTCGTTCCAGACGGCGATGAACGAGAGAATCGCTGAGGCGAAGACACCTGGAGCGGTGAGTGGGACGATGACTTCCCACAAGGCTCGTAGTCGAGAGGCTCCATCTACACGTGCTGCCTCTTCCAAATCTGGCGGTAGATCACGGAAGAAGGAAGTCATGAACCAGACAGTGATTGGTAGGGTATACACGAGATCAGGGATAATCAAAGCCAGGTAAGTGTTATAGACGGGAAGCACACTTGTGAAAAACACGAAGAGCGGCCCGACCATTGCAATAGCCGGTATCATCTGTACCGATAAGGTGATGCCTAGCACAGCACCTTTGCCACGGAAGTTCATGCGGGCAATGGCATAGGCACAAAGTATACCAACGGACAGCGATATAAGGGTGGTGATAACAGCAATGATTGTGCTGTTGAGTAGATCACGAGTGAAAGAGCTTACATGCAGGTCGCTTGCATAGTTTGTGAGTGAGAACGTATGCGGAATAAGTGTGGGTGGCGAGGCGTTGAGTTCGACACCACTTTTAACAGATGTTGCAAATGTCCAGTAGAGTGGGGCGATTGCAATGAAGACAACCAGCACCACTCCTATGTAACGAATGATCTTGCCCCACGGTATGCCCTGCTCCGGCGCTGCGGTGCCTGCCTTTGCACGGGTTGCGGGGATAACTTGCCCCTTAACGGCCATCGTCTATCTCCTTTCTCAGGATAAAGCTATCAATGCTCTTTGCTTTTGCTACTGACGTGTGACACGCATAAGTATACCGAACAATATGCTGATAATCACGCCCATCACAAACAGAACAACGGCAGCAGCCACGCCAGAAACGAAATCGAAGGTAGTGCGCGTAAACATGTAGTTATACGAGTACGATGCGATGCTTTGCACTTGATTACCGGCCAGAACGTAGTAGAGATCGAAGACACCGAGGGCCGCCAGGGTGCGGAAAAGTAAGGCGATAATGAGTGGCCCGGTGATCATCGGCAAGGTAATCGTCCAAAATTGCTGCCATTTTGTACTGCCATCGACACTGGCCGCTTCATACAATTCGTTGGGAATGACTTGGAGACCGGCCAGAATCAGCAAGGCCATAAAAGGTGTGGTTTTCCAGACATCGGTGATGATGGAGGCCGCAACAATACCAGCACTCGTTTCCAACAATGTAGCCCCAGGAGCCAGTATATGAAGCTGCTGCATAAAGTAGCTAATGATGCCGGTACGGTCATTGTACATCAGCAACCAGATTTCGGCGGAGATCACCGTGGGGAAGGCCCACGGTACAAGAATAGCAGCGCGTACCAGGCCACGTCCTGGGAACATACCATTGATGAGCAGAGCAACACCCAGACCTAAGACCGTCTCCAGGATTACGCTGATAATCGTGAAGGTGAAGGTCGAGCCAATTGAAGCGACAAAGGTGCTACTTTGAAATAGCTTGACAAAGTTTTGCAAGCCAGCAAAACTTGCACTAGGGCTGAGAGGGTTGTCAAGCAAACTGAGCCAGAAGGAATTCAGAATAGGATAGCCCGCCACCGCCAGAATTACGATGACGGTAGGGAGTACCAGGAGGTACGGGGCAAAGCCATTGCCCAAATCCAGACGCTCCCGCAACGTTTGCTTCTTAGCAGGTACTTCTACTGCCTGTGTTGCCATACGTTCGTTCCTTTTTGCAGCTATTCACCGCGAGACTGTCTTCTAGCAAGTAGCTGGTCTGCTGGGGGTGGCTACCTGTCAAGAGATCTCTCGGTGGGTACAACAGACGGTTCCTATCTATAGAGGTCATGCGATGGGGTATCTATACAGATACCCCATCGTTGCATGATGCGCTACAGGATACTACCAGCTTATGCTGTTCTGGTCACGATGGCCTGTAAATCTGACTGTAGCAAGCTCAATGCCTGCGCAGGAGTAGTTTGCTTGATCAGGGCATTGTGAACGCGCAGTTGGATAGCATTGCTGATATCGGGGTAGAAAGGCGAGACCGGACGCGGCAACGCATTCTGGACGATGTTTTGCACCTTGCCGAAGAATGGGTTATTCGACAACACAGCAGTGTCGGTATAGATGCTCTTCAGCGTCGCCAAAAACGACAGCTTCATAGCAATGGTTTTCTGGGGTGCCGGGCCTTCCAGATATTGGACAAACTTCCAGGCCGCGTCGGGATTCTTAGTGAAGGCGTTGATGCCCAATTGCCAACCACCAATGTTTGAGTGACCGATGGTATTGTGACCAACAGCATTGGCACCACCGTAGAGCATAGGATGCTCATCAAACTTGTTGGCAACCTTCGAGGCAGTTGGGTCATTGCTCAACGCAATGGCGTAGGGCCAGTTACGCATGAAGGCCGAGGTACCAGCTTGCCAGGCCGAGAGCGCCTGTGGCTCTTCATAGGTCGTGACCGCAGCCGGTGAAATTGTACCCACCCAACCGACCATCTGTGTCAATGCTGCCAGACCCTCCGCACTATTGACCGTGACCTTCGTAGGATCGTTGGCAGCCAGTACCGACCCACCGTAGCCGTAGAGAACCTCGACAAAGTCACACACCAGCCCCTCGTATTGCGCCCCTTCCCAGACATAGCCAAACTTCGCTTTGGATGGAGAGACCGCCTTCGCCATCGCTGTCAATTCATCCCAGGTGTTTGGTGGAGTTGAGATAATGTCGGTACGATAGTAGATGATGCCGACATCGGTATATTGCGGAGCGGCCCACAACTTGCCGTTGTAAGTGCAGCCTTGCAATGGCCCTGGCAGATAATTTGCTCGCTCACTGGCAGGCCACATACTCTCGGTGATAGGCACTGTCCAACCATTCGCACCAAACTCCGGCGGCCAGATGATATCCATTGGGAAGATATCAATGGAGCTGCTGCGGGCGCGTAGCATCGTCGTCACGATGGTTAAGAGCTGACCTGTATCACTGGGGGCATTGTTGTTGTAGTTGATATGGACACCGTTGTTCTGATCGTTAAACGTCTTCACAAGGCCTGCGAAAACACCATTAGTGTCCTTCTGGATATAGTTGACGTTGACGGTCTGCCCATTGCCACCTGTGCTGTTGCTAGTGCCACCGCAAGCCTCCAGCAACGAGACGGCTGCGGCGCTGGACAATCCAACGGCAACAGCTCGCTCAAGGAATGTTCGGCGTGTGATGCGCCCAATGCGGATCTTTTTAATGATATCGTCGATGACCTCGCCTTGTTCAAGGAACATATCAAGTTCTCCTTTGGACTGGACAAATTGGTAACGAACGCAGATCGACTGTGTTTGCAGGATGCTCTCTCTTTGCCCACTGAACTTCTCTGTCTGGGATATGTTGATTCACCCAATGAAATATGCGGTTATCAAAATCTAAAGAAGCAAGGCACACTATAGAGGCAACTATGCCTGCTAGATACAATACCTGCATGGATTGGATGAACGTGATGCTTCAGCTGTGCGCTTGCGGAAAGCTCCTTTCTTTACCAACATTGGAACTTTAACGATATCAGCAAATAAGCGTATGAAGCTGTGGACGCAAAACTAGTAAACCTATAG
>JAJZEJ010000457.1 GCA_021828635.1 Chloroflexota bacterium | reverse complement strand
CATGTCCTCACCGCCCAGGACAGTCAAGCGTTTACCCGTGACATCCCGCCAGGACATGGGGCATCGGGAACCGAGAACTGGCAATGGAAGGGAGGTGCCTTTCTGCTCGACTGCCCGCCCTTGCAGGATGAAGCCATGGTGATGCTCGGCATTGCCCAACCTGCCTCCGAGCCAGGCAATCTGCCTCTCCTGCTCGACACTTGGCACGAACTCGCCGAGTTGATTGCCCCTGCTTTGCCACGTGATCTGCCAGACGATGAGACAGGGATACAGGAAACCAGGCTATGACCAGGGAATGCATCGTAGCCTGGTACGGCCCGCACCAGGATGAATCCTCTGGTTCCTTGCTTCGCTGGCTCCCTGCTGAGCAGATCGATCCGTTTTTGCAGAGCTTGCCCCGGCGCATCTTTCTCCTGGAGAGTAGCCCGTATCCTGACCATCCTCTCTCTTGCCTGGTCACTGAGTATGGCAAGCGCCTTCCCTCTTCAGAGGATCCACGCTACGGCGATATTGTCGCCGTTGGTACCAGCGCCCTCTTCACGCCTCGAGAACTGCGTACCCTGGCAGCAGGCGGACGGCTCCCGCTCGTGAGTGATGAGGAGCAGCTGTACTATCATCCTGACTGGGAATGCCGACACTGCCATTCTGAAAAATATCCGCCGAGGCGGCACTTTTTAGGAGGAGAGTTCATCGACTATGACGATGGGCGTTACGGCGTACCCATGCAACTGCTCTGTCGCGTGCATGGACTAGCCATCCATTATCAGGTATACAGCGGAGACGAGGAGGAGATGCTGAAAAAATGCGCCAGAGATTGTCGCTCAGTAGGACCGTTCCACTGTGCCGGCCATTGTCAGGCGTATTGGGAACAACAACAACGTAGCCTGTTAGAAGGCATCTACTCCCTGCCAGACGAAGAGCAAAAACATGACAAGGAGGAGTCTTAAACCATGACCGAACTTCCATCACCATCCCACCCTCTGAGTGGAACCCTCTTCATCACCACGACCCGTGAAGAGTTTCCCCGTGTGTATAGGCAACTCGAAGAGATCGTGGGCCACGAAGCCATCATCCATACTGGAATAGAGTTCCAGAGTCAGTATCAGTTTCTCCTCATCGAGCTTGCTGACGCTGCGACCTCTGCCCAAGTGCAAGTCTGGTGTCAGGCTGCCTTGCTGGTTGCCATTGTCCGCGAAGTCCGCATCACCAACGCAGCGCAGCGCAGCGTCCAGATCAAGGAACTGCCGCCGGTGATGCGAGAAGGAGGCATCCGATGACGACGCTTGTCTTACGCACGCTTGCCAGTCAAGCAGAGCAGCAACAGGAGCGCCTGGCGCACGTGGTCGCTCAGGCGCTGGTCCAGGTCCGACAGACAGGTCAATCAACCGTCAGTCTTGATGCAGCGCAGGCCGAATCGCTCCTCACGCAACCTATCGTCGATGAGCTAGTCAGCGTGATCAAAGCAGCATGGCCTACGCCTGCGTGCTGCCTGCTGTGCTGTGCTTGCCCGCTGCTCTGGCAACGGGCGGCGCTCCTGCAAAGGCAACCACTGTTGCACTGGCCTACCGGTCAGCGTGCTGGTGGCTACCAGATGCTCGGGAGCTTGCTCAGGCCAGATGAGGAGGTGCAACATGATCTCTTGAGACTGTTGTGTACCCATCCCACGCCACTCTCTCTTGAGCAGATGGCCCGCACGCGCTTCCTCGCCACCGCATTGGCGTCATTTGATGTCCAGACGCTTGCCTACTGGATCGCAACCAACCAACCGTTTCGAGCTACGCCTCTCTCGGTCGTCGATGACCTGCACGAGGTGCTGCAAACGATGGTTCGGCGGCGACTCATCATAGAAAGCAATGGTGGCTTCACGGTCGTTCAACCAACTGTGCCGCCATCGTGCGAGAGGAGCGAGCATGACGAAGATGAAAGGAGGGTTTCTTGAGTGGGAGCAGATTTCTCCGTTGAGGCACCAGCCCTGCTTGCAGCGGCCAAGAGGGTGGCAAAGGCGCTTGACCCACGAAAGGCCGGACAAAGCGCCGTCCTGGTAGCGAGCCAGGATGGGGTACAGCTCATGGCGGCGACGCCACAGTTGTGTATCAGCGTCCCCGTACACGGGTCGCTCACGGTGACGACTCCTGGCAGTGTCAGAGGGCCGTTGCAGCACATCTTTACCACGCTTGCGGACTACCAGGGAATGGTGCATCTGCATGCGGTCACGGAGGTGAGCGAGCCGGGCAGACTTGCTCTCTTGCCCGCTCTTGCAGAACCCGGCACCCAGCTCACGCTGCTGGACAAAGGTTCTTCTTCGTGGGAAGAGGTCACCTCTCAGATTCTCGCACGGCGGGAGCAGACCACGGTGCTGTCCTCTGAAGCACTCAAGCTCGTCACACGCCAAGTGGCGTATGCAGCGGAGGCAGATCCGTGCGGGCATCCCCCTTTGTCTGGAGTATTGTTGACACTCGGCGACGGACAGCTAACGGCAACCGCAACTGATGTCTTTCGCCTGGCCCACGCTTCTGTGCCATGTCCCGCCTCACTTGCGGCTCCGGTGGTGTTGGCTCCTGCCGTCTTGCATGCCGTGCTGCGCGTCTTTGCGCATAGTGAGACGCTGCATCTCACCGCAACCGTTCTCACCGAACAGGTCATCGCCCAGGAGGATCACCCACTTCACAAGGCTGTGCCTCGTGAACGGATCGTGCGTCTGTGCGTGCGGGACGCAGCTGCTTCTGC
The DNA here is from genome assembly GCA_021828635.1 of Chloroflexota bacterium. Next base: position 4,485 of record JAJZEJ010000457.1, on the reverse strand, counting down.
TGCTGCCGCTACATCGACGATAGAGCTGGTGCCGATCTATGGCACCTATCCCGACGTGACGAAGGCGTTGGTTCCCAACCGTACAGAGAGCAGAGAGGTCATGGTGAGGCGAGCCGCGCTGCGGGCGGCCCTTGGCACGCTCATCTCGTCTCTGGGCAAAGCGTGGCGGCAGGAGCGCATCACGCTCCACATCACCGATGCCATGCTGCACCTGCAAGCAGACTCGACCGTCATTGACCTCCCTCTGCTTCCCGGTGCTTCTACCGAGGCGGGGGAACCAGTCTCGATCACCTTGCGTACTGATAAGCTGAAAGAACTGCTTGACGCCTTGCACGCGGCACGCAGAATCAGTTCGGACGAGTTGATCCTGCACGTTACTAAGCTGGCCTTGCACGCAGCGCCTTGCTCGACAAGTGAGGGCTTCAACGTGCATCACATTCTTCCGACGGCGCTCTACTTCTGGGAACTTACCTGATCTTGCTGGTGAAGCAAGCGCATCGTTGACCTTCTCATCATCAAGCAGCTGGATGGACGTTGGTCGCTGCTTGACCGTTGCCCATCCAACTTTTCCTGTTCATCACAACAACACGCAAAAGGAGAACCCGTTATGGACCTCACACCAGAAATCCACCACTTGCTGGAGCAACTGAGCCAGCAGCTTGAGCAGCCATCTTGCTCTGTATCCGGGAGTGGCAACAGCAACGGTGGCGCTGGTCAACCAGCATCGTTGACCAACTTTAGCCCACTTCCTGAGATGTATTACCTGCAACGAGCCAGAGAACATGAGGCGTTCTATCGCCTCGACCTGGATCACCACTCGCTGCAGCCAGAACTGCGTGTTCTCATCCCCACTCAGGACAACATCCTGAAGTTCCATGTGTTTCTTGTCACGCTGACACCGGCCCATCCACTGTTTGCGGTCTTTGTCACGATGGAAACCTACCAGGGCAGTCACGGTTTCGAGGACCATCGTGAGTACGCCTTGTGGCATTTGCTCTATGCCATCGCCGACACGATGAAGCGTCTCTTCTGGTTCTGGCGAGAGCAACAAGGGCCAGAGATGCAAGCAGGGGCGCTCAATGAGATTGACGTGCGGCAGGTGGTGTGATGGATCAGCTTCCATGCACGCTTGATTGGGTCGTCTCCTTGCGGGTTGCCGCGTTGGTTCAGGCCCAACCTCACGAGTGCTATCAGAGCGCCTGGCTTGCCCTCATCAGGTTGCCGTGGCTCTCGGAGGGATGGCTGGTGGAAGGATGGGCGGTGGATGAGTACGACCACTGCATTGCGGTTTTTGAGCATGGTTGGTTGGAGGTGGAGCGAGCAGGCAAAAGATGCGTCATCGACCCCTCCATCCTCTTTCTGCCCAGGCTTGCCACGCCCGCCTTTTTTGCTGGTGTGCGCTACACACGTAGTGAGGCCGTGGCGATGCAGGGACAGATCATGCCACATGTACGCTTTGACCAGGCTTCTGCCCCCGATGGCTTTGGGCATCGTGGCTATGCTCAGGCGTTTTGTGATGCCCTCTCGCATGCAGAAGCGCGGGTCCGGCTGACCACCAAACGGCTCAGGGTAGACCGCGCTCAGCACGAGAGCGAAACGGTGTGACCGTTTTTCCCTTTCCGTTCTGGTTTCCCATTCCTCTCTGTTTGACCTACCCAATTTCCCATCCATCCCAAAGGAGTTTTTGATGCTACACAACGAACTGTCTCTCGCAGTTGCGCTGTTCACCCAGGCTCGTCCTCACCATTGTTACGCCAACGCCTGGCACGCTATTGTGTCTCTGCCTGATCTGTTTGCCCAGGAGAGCTTCCTGGTAGAAGGATGGATCGTCGTTGATTTGCCCCATGAGGTGTGCGTCATCGAACATGGCTGGTGTGTGCGTACTCAGCAGACCCAGCAGACCCAGCAGACCCAGCAGACCCAGCAGCACGTCATCGATCCCACCATCATTTGGCTGATACTCAGCAACAGGATTCCCGTTCACTTTTTTCCAGGATATCAGCATACGGTGGAAGCGGCCAACCAGCTACGCTGTGAGCAACTGCCTCTGGTCCGCACGGCTGGTGACTATGGGTCAGATGGTCTGGGTCATGCAGGCTACCGGCGTGCCTACGAGGACGCACTGGCGCTGGCTCATACGCTCACGCAAGCATCCGGCAAAACGCTCAGTATCCAGCCCTGTGTCGAGTCTGAGGCTGAGCTTGAACCTGACCATGAGACAGCAAACACGTCCTCTTCGCCACGGCGCTTGACGGTGGGTGCCGTTCCCGCCAGCGTATGGGCGCGTGGGTATGGGACGTTCCGTCCTGGTTCACAGGCAGTGGAGGCTGCAACAGTGGAAGCGTCGCGTGGTGCTCCTTCTTGTAATGTTATCTCAACTTCACGCTCGTAGACATGTCAACCACGTATGCAATGAAGCTGCCTTTGTCTGAAGTTCGATAAGTCCGAAGGGCAAGAGCGAGCGTTCGTCTCCGCACGCCGGGGCTAAAAATGCGTCCCTTGACCGAGGATGGTACGCACTACGGGACTTCAGCGCGGCTCAGGGGCTAATGCAGGTATGACCCAGGGACCGCGCTGAACCCCTCCGAGCCTACCATCCTCGGTCAAGGGTACGCTTGCGCCCGCATTTTCTTCACGCCCCTCTGTGCTCCGGTGCAACAGGGTAGCCCTTCAACGGTGCCTCCGGCGGGACTTAGCGGGCTAGGAACACAGCAGGTCGGGCGTTATCATTCTTTCATCATCAGAGCTGGTCGTAGGCTTTTGCCAATGCTGTTTTGAGCTGAAGCTTCAGTTTCTGATTTTCTGCTTCCAGTTCCTTGATGCGGCGATCTTTGGCCAGGATCACCAGGTCGCGGCTGGCATCGGTTTTCCCTGGTGCAGGCACTGCCCGTGCGCGCACCATTTGTTCCATGGTTTGCTGCCGAAGAGCCTCGATGCGCTCTCGTAGGTCTGGCTGACCATAGAGATACGCCTTGCTCACGCCAGCCGCCTTTGCTACGATGTGGAAATTAATCGGCTTCTGCTCTCGCAGGAGAGTAGCGATGGCGTCTTCCACACCTTTGCGTTTGTGCTCACGACGAGCTTGCGCGTGGGCCGCAATCCCTGTTGTGTTACGCTTCCAGGTCTTCTCGCTCATGGGCTTTCTCCTGCTGGTTCTGTTGGCGCTGCTCCCATTCTTCGTTGGTGTACTCGCGCTCCCGCCGGTCGGCTTTTGCGACAATATGGCCTTGTCGGAGGAGCGCAAGAGCTGGCCGGACCCGTTCTTCAAGATTTTTCTGATTGACTTCGATCCAGTGAGCATTCCCGGCTTGTTTGCCAATCTCGACGCGTTCGAGAATTTGCTGCTCGTAGATTTCGAGCGCAGGAAGGTCATCGGGGGTCAGCACATAAGCGGGGCAATGAAAACACGGCAGTTCCACAAACTTACACATGATTTTGGCCGTCTTCAGGCAGGAGCCGAAAGCCATCTTCACATTCTGACGATGTTCGCGAACACGTTCGGGATCAAACCCATTTTCGCCTGCCATTGGCAACAGCTTTTGGCCAGGGATGAACTCTGGCTTCCCATCGTTGAACTGAACAATTCCCTGCTGTACCGTCTTTTCCCATTGGGTGCGCATAGTCTCATCGAGGATCTTCGCGTAGATCAAGGTCATTTCTGGCGAGGCGTGAGCCAACCACTGCTGCACCATGATGAGTGACATTCCGCTGTTCAGCAACTCGACTGCTTTTGTATGCCTGAAGGCGTGCGATTTGAAACGAAAGACGATTCCTTGCTCATCTTTCATCTGATATTTTGCCCCCATGTGATTGAGCGCTAGATTTACCCCTCGTGCTGCTAATGGGTTCCCCTGTTTAAAGCGTTTGCTAGTCCCCTGGCCGTGTGTTTTTGAGGCAGGGAAAAGCCAGCCCTTGGGGTTTTCTCCAGGCATATAGTGCTGCTTCACCCAGGCGATCTGGGTCTTAATGACCGTTGCAATTTCTGGGGTGATAGGGATTTTGTGGCCGAGCACTCGCGTTTTCTGAATGTCTCCGACCAGCCTGTATTTCTCATTTCCCTCTTGTTCCAAACACGTATCCATCCTGAGATAAAGCACATCGGAGATTCGCCACCCGCTAGCACGTAGGAGGATGACGACAGGAACACAGGAGGGAGCTAAGTCCTGAATGTGCTCGTCAAGTTGGCGTAGAACTACTTGAGGGATGTACTTGATCCCTTCTGATTTTTTGTTGCTCCCATCGGGTGGATAATGGTGGGGCCAGATGATGCGGGCTACCGGGAGAGATGGCCTCATGGGGCTCTCCAGGCGTTCAAGATGCAAAAGAAGCCCTTCCACATGATGTACAGAGTTCCAAATTTGATCATCACTCGTCTTTCCTCCTCGGAGGTTGGGAGTTGCACGCAGATGAAGAAGAAAAGCGTCAATATCTTGCTCTGTCAAAGCTTGAAGATTTTGAACGTCTGGATTGTTTTCGACAGTCAAC
>JAJZEJ010000574.1 GCA_021828635.1 Chloroflexota bacterium | reverse complement strand
AATCGCACCTGTAGAGCCGGAAGAAGAAGAGAGCAGCCTTGATTGCGCCTGGTGCTTAGCCGAGCAAGGCATCAAACCATCAAGCGGCTCACATGGTATCTGTTCAACACATTATGCACAGGTGCTGGCCCAGGCAGAGCAACGCCAGCAAAGAAGGCAGGGCCAGCGATGATGCAACAACGACGAGCCGCATACCCACGCAACTGGCCCCGGCTATCACGCCAGTGCAAAATGCTAGCAGGATGGCGCTGTCAACAATGCGGGATAGCTCATGGCGAGCAGTACGTAGCGCGATCTGGCCGAGAGGTAACGTGCTACCTCCATGCCGCCCACTTGGACCATGATAAGAGCAATCCACAACCCAGGTTACGCGCATTATGCCCAACCTGTCACGGGCTGCTCGATTATGAACATCGTGAACAGGAAGCTTGCACCAAGTTAGAGCGCATGAGGCATCAACACCTACTCAAACAGCAGGGCTATCTAGTACGAGACATGCTCTAAGATGAACCCCTGTAGTGCGTCCTGGCGCGTTAGTCATCAGGCCGATGCGCCGTTCAGTTCTATCGTTCCCAGGAGGTTATCATGAAAAAATCACAGACAGCTCACATTGTTGTCACAGTTGATGTGATTATCGTGTATGGCGACTGCGCACTGTTCATCCGGCGTGGGAAAAATCCCTATCAAGGTCTTTGGGCTATTCCAGGTGGCAAGCTCAATGCTAATGACACCACGCTTGAAGCGGCTACCCTCCGCGAAGTACACGAAGAGACTGGCGTTTTTCTTCAGGCAGGTGAACTAGAGCAGGTTCACACGTTTGGTAACATCGAGCGCGACCCACGTGGGCGCTACATCAATGTAGTCTATACTGCACTACTCAATGATCGGCCACAGCGCCCACAAGCACGAGCTGGCGATGATGCCAGAGCCGTTGAATGGATTCCTCTGCACATGTTGCCCGTGCTAGCATTCGATCACATGCAGATTATGGAGTATGTGTTTGGTTCCCGTTGTCGGTTTGTCTTCTAGAGGAGGTTCACGTGAAGAGACTCTTTGCTGATCTTATGGTTGTCACTGTAGGTTTTCTCGCAGGCATGGCCGTTGCCACATCGGTCAATTCATTGGTGTTCACCGTCTTGATTGGTTGCGCTACTGTTGTTTTGCTTATCGCTGTTGTTATTACGTTGTGGCCGAAACGCCACTAGAGGAGATTCACCATGTCAATGATTCAGTTTCTCGTTGTTGCTGGCGCTATCGGCGCTATGCTGCTCGGCCACTTTGCCGGCGACGCAGACCGGACCCGCCGCGATGCAGGTCAAGGTTCAGTCTTCGGATGGCTGTTCGTGCTGGCACTGGCTGTGATCGTCAGTGCCGTATTGTGGCCTGCTATTGGTCCACTGTTCAGCACTGTTCATGTAGCCATTGGTAAGTAGTTCAGTCGAGGTTGAGCGTATAGTTTTCCAGGCCGTGCGCTCAACCTCCTAGCACATGCGCAGCGAGTACCACACATACACGATGCCAGTATAGCACCATGCCAAGTGCTTCTGCGCTCAGGAGCTATCCTCATGAAGAAATTCGCTATCGTTCTGCTCATGCTGGCCATCATTGTAATCTACTTCATTAGTGCGCCGCATATCAGTACAAGTACAAGTACAAGTGCAAACGCAAAGTTACACAAGAATGGTGCAACGCCCATAGCTTCGGCTGTGCCTAGTCACAGCATCGTCGTCAATCTGCGCGTGGATTACAGAACCATAGCCCGTCAAGCGGCGCAGGCTGCTGGCATCGACCCGACCATCTTCATCCGCCAGATCAATGAAGAAAGTGGCTTCAATCCGAACGCGCTATCGCCCGCCGGTGCAGAGGGCATCGCACAGTTTATGCCAACGACGGCTGCGGGCCTGCACATCGATCCGTGGCAGCCAGCGCAGGCGTTGTATGCCGCCGCTCGGCTGATGCATGCTTACCTAGTCAGATATGGCGGAGATTACGCGAAGGCGCTGGCCTGCTATAATGCAGGGCCAAGTACCCTACAATACGCCCTCGATCATGGCGGCCAGAACTGGCAGACGTGGCTACCACAAGAGACACGCAATTACATAACGATCATCCTACAATAAAAAAACACCGTTATACCGTGTCACCGTTACACAGTAGTACAGTAGTACAGTAGTACCGTACTACTGTGTAACGGTGACACTGTTATACTGCTTGACAGTTACACCGTTACACTGTTATACTGCTTCACAGTAGCACCGTTACACAGTGTAACGGTTTTTAAGTCGAAAGGAATTAGAATGGAGACTATCGCTATCAGTAACCAGAAGGGCGGCACAGGCAAAACCAGTACAGCAGTAAACCTAGCCGCCGCCCTATCACGGGCAGGAAAAACTATCCTACTCGTGGATATGGACCCCCAAGGAAGCTTAACCGAATACTTCACCAACCCCGAAACGCTCACTACCACAATCTACAACGCGCTATTAGACGGTGCCATTTTGCCACCGCTAATTATCGGCGAACAGATTCACCTACTACCTGCAACCATTGATCTAGCCGCCGCAGAGATACAGCTACCAGCAAAGCGCAACCAGGAGCGCACCCTTAGCCGATTCTTGCGCCAATTCGCCAACAAGTACGACTACTGCATACTTGATTGCCCGCCATCCTTGGGAGTCTTGACAGCCAACGCCTTAACCGCCGCACAATGGGTACTCGTGCCAGTATCTACCGAGCTTATGGCCGAACGCACTGTAAAACTTATCCTCAACACCATAGAAGACATCAAAGAGATTGAGCTAAATCCCTCACTCAAGATATGGCGCATCCTTCCCACACTGTACGATCAACGCCTAGCCCACCATAAGGAGATACTACAAGCTCTACGCGCCAAGTACGGGGATCAGCTCTACCCAGAGCCAGTACGGGCCACAACCAAATACAAGGATGCCGTGACAAGCGGCACCGACATCTCAGATTTTGACCCCAAACTAGGAGAGTTCTGGGACAAATTAGCAGGCACCCTCATCGCTGAAACGGAGGTACAACAATAATGCCAGAGAAGCGAAAAAGCGCCTTCATCAAGGCTACCCAAGAAGCACAGCAGGCTCCAAGCATTATACTAGCAACCACCTCTACAAACACAGCAACACCATTAGAAGGTGATATTGTGACAGAACAGGCTATACCTAATATACAGCGCGAAACCAACACTAGTCCCAAAAAAGACAAAAAAGTCACTTTTTATCTCACTCAGGAACAGGATGACAAGCTGGACACTCTCGAAATGGAGTTTCGGCAACGCCACAAGAGGAAGATCAACCGCAACGACATCATACGCTACCTTATCGATCAGTGCGATGTTGACAACCTACGAGAGTTGTAGCCACTACAACATGCAGCGACACCAGAGAACCATAGTACAAAAGGGTCTATAATCTAACTAATATGTGATAATTCCAATGCCACTACGTCCATCTTGGTATCAATTGCTATCATCTATTGCAGTTTACTAGGACTTAGTGTATATTGGTAGTAAGCATCTTGTGATGCGAGGTAGTATATGGCAGAAAAATTTTACACAGTGGAAGATGTGGCGCGTATTCTTCAAATCTCAGTATCGACAGTACGGAAGCTAATCAATGATGGAGACTTACGTTCTATCAGAATAGGCAAACAGATACGGGTACCTGAGAGTGCATTGAACGAATACATAGAACGCCAATCAGGCCGGTAAACCAACAAAACATCGTCAATCGTAGAGTAAAAATTAAGCCGTGTCCCTACCAGTCGCCAAACTTAAAGGAAAGCACGGCATTGTGAACCAAGCGTTACCACATGGCCTCTTCTCATTTTAGCAGCCATGTGGAACAAAGTAAAGATATGATAGGAGATTTTAACATGGCTGACTTCGACATTTCTTCAACCGAGTACCAAGCATTCTTAGCCGAGCGCGACCGTATCAAGAAGGCGATGGAGGGGGCTGAGTCTGAATTCATGTTTCAGACCTACAAGCAGCTGCTCGCCGTCATGAACAAGCGATATGAGGCAGCAACCAAGCTAAACATCCTAATCGAGAACCGACAGACGCGGGAGATGGCAGCGAAGAAGCGTGAGAGCTTCAAGACAACACGAGATTCGCAAGCATCGTAACTCGATACGCCGGTAGGCTTCAAATCCAACCCTGAGAGAGTCCTACCGGCATTTTTGCGAGACTTGTCCAGAAATTTTCGTGACCGCTCTATAGCCCCAGCATGGCGTCAACGTGGCTTGCCACGCTCAACAAATTACCTGACTATTCCCTGGATTTTTCTCGATTAAACCACTTTACTGCAAAAAAAGTTGCAGTGTAGGAGATGCACAGCATGGGAATTTTCGGCAACCCTTTTAAGAATCGGCGACCAGGCACTACACAACCAACCACCAGCCAGTCACAACGGAATAACCAGCAGAATCCAAACACTGGCCCGCTCAATAGCCAAGCTTCCAGCACACCAGGAGTAAAGACCGTTCAAAACGGCAAAGTCTCCCTCATTACTTTCTCACCAGAGGAACTACTGCACCAAGTAGAGGAACGGCGTAACAGCGTTTCGTTCGATCTAAGCGGGACTGCACAGTTCATGGACAACTTCAACCAAGTATGGAGTTGGGCCGGACCTATCCTATTCGCTCTAGGAACCATCGGCGAAATATTCCTTGTCCTCTGGGAACGGCAAAAGGTACAAAACTGGTTCACCGGCTTTACCATCATCGCAGTATCCATGATTGCAGAAGGTACACTTCTCGCTATCTCATTCACTTCAAAGCGACTACGTAACCGTGCTGATAAACGTTCTACTGGATGGACAGACAAGGAGAAACACAAGCTAGAAACCCTCAAAAAATTTTGGGCATTCCTCGCCATTGGCGTAGCCGCAACGCAAATAGCATTTGTCGTCGCACAAACCAACCCAGGCGACATCGGCACAATGGGAGTCTGGACAATCGCCATCGTTCGCTCTCTAGCCGCCCTTGTAGCCGATGCCTACACAGCGTTTGTCAGCGAAGAAAAACCCACATCAGGCGAACTGGCAATAGAGCAGCAAGACAAAGAAACCAAATTCACTGAAAAGCTGCTTGACATGAAAGCACTCGAAGTCGAAAAGCTCAACGCCGGAGCCATCAAGGTACAGGAAGTCGGCATCGAAGCCGAGATGCGCCAAGACCGGATGAATACACAAAAAGAAGTCGCACGAATGCAAAACCAAGCTCAGATCGAAAGCATGCAGTCCGAGCAGGAGCAAAAGGTACTCATTGATCGAATGCGCAATAGCGCCATGCGGGCCATCTTCGATCCCGAAATGCCCACTGACCAAAGACAGACAATCATTACCATGCTTACCAATCTCATGGGTGCAACAAAAGAACTACCACCACCAAACACTAAATTCATCGACGGAGAATCAGAGGAGGAGGATTAAGCAATGGCCGAGCGTCCGTACAGCCGCTATACCCGAATAAGAACCTGGGCTGCACTCTACAGCCAGCATATCAGCGCCGGATATGCGATTGTGCCATCCTCGGCCACCAACAACAGCATAGACGTAATTCGCTACAACTCTTCTGAAGAAGCGCAGCGAACACACAACCAGCTACTACAACACGCTAACGCCTGCGAATTCTACTACATGCACAAGGCTAATCTAACACCTGACGAGCTGATCAGCACCCTCAAAGAGACATTCGACCCAGCTCCAGATGCGCTAATCAACATCCTCAAGGAAAAACACCTACGTAGCGCAGTAGTACTAGCAAAGAGCAGCGACTACTACCACTATCACATCGATGACCGGCCAGACTTCAGGCTGGTCATCTGTGGATTGCACGATAGTTACCTACCCATTCCCACCTGGGAAACTAACTCAAACCACCGGTTTAAGCCACGCGAAACGGCTGTGTCAATTACAGCACCAGAGTTTGATAGACTGCGCTGCACACAGTACGGACATAATATCTTACTAGCAGCATACGCCAAAGGCGATCCAGCAGCAATCTCATACGTGAACAAACTTCCAAAGCGCACAAAAAGCAGATACAACCTCGAAAAAGACATCCTTCAAGAAAAGTATTATCAGGGCCGCCCACTAGCCTTTTTAACCGACGCCAAGCGCCGAGAGATCGGCGCGAAGATCAGCGCAAGTCTACACCGTTACCACGAACGTCACCGCGCTGGCATATAACAAAGCAGGAGGAGATAGATGCTACATAGATGGTTGCCAACACCATTACCAATTACTCAGGGTCACTCACCCAGAAGCTATAACCGAGGGCCAGCAGGATAGCGAACCAGAGCCAGAGCCAGACGACGAAGGCCAGGAACTAAAATCAATAGCGGAGTAGAATCGGAGCCAGATGAAAGGAGACGGGACTATAATAAGAAGACCAATGTCATCGGATAGACTACGTGGACACCTGGGTGGCGTCTTCGCTGACGCATGGGGTGCAATGAACGCACTCATCTATGTGAATGAAATACCTATTGATGAGCTTAACTGGCACTGGTGCGAAATTTGTGAGCAATGGATACCGACCTCACACTTCCCACACTAAACAAATTACGTAGCCTATGGCTACAGGAAATATCACAACGAAGGGGGCAAAAATGAACGAAGAAGCAAAACAGCTTGCACTCCATTGGCTAGCGGTAGGCTACGTCAGTCCAGCCGCAAGAGCCTGGATTAAAAAAGTAGGAGGCAACATCACTGACCTGAGCAGCATCCCATCACTTGTCGTCGTCGCACTAGCTTACAACCCAGCAGGGGTGTGGACATGGAGCCACGGTAAACAGGAACACCGGCAGGGAGTAGAATTTTGGAACACTGGCGAGATTCAGGAGGCTAGCACTGGAATCACATTGCAATACAAAGGCACCGGAGATAGCGCAGCCGAATACACCAGCGCAACAGAAACCTACCTGATCTTACCAGATGAAGAGTTTGACCCAGAGATACGCCAAGTAAAAGCAGCTAGCGACGAACCACCATCCGGTTCCGACATAAATATATGGGGAAACTTAGATTCAGAAGATAGAAACGAAAGCCCTTTTTAACGAAATCTGGCTCAGCCTCTTCCAGCAAAAGAGGCTGAGCCGTTCGCCTTGTGTTCTTGTTCCAAGAAGAGCGCCAGGCCACCGAAAGAAACATCGTCATGAGTAGTATAGATGATTATGCCAGGAGTGTGCAAGCAC
>JAJZEJ010000712.1 GCA_021828635.1 Chloroflexota bacterium | reverse complement strand
TCTAAAGTAGTGTGTACACAAGAGTAGTTATAGTAATGGATAGAAAGAAAGAGGTACCGTTTATTGCTACCATCAATTCATCTCAACCACGGCATTTGAGACTAATAGTCATTTTAGGAGCGTTGAGTGCTTTTGGGCCGTTTTCTATTGATATGTATTTGCCGTCTCTGCCATCTCTGAGCCGCGATTTCGGTATTGGTTCGGCGGAAGCACAACTGACATTGAGTGCTTGTTTGTTTGGGTTAGCTGTAGGGCAGTTAGTTGTTGGTCCTATTAGTGATGCGTTGGGGCGTCGCCGACCACTGTTGGTTTGTCTGGTCGCTTATGCTTTTGCTTCATTTCTTTGTGTGATTGCTCCCTCTATCCCGGTGTTGGTGATACTGCGCTTTATTCAAGGTTTTGCAGGTGCATCTGGCATTGTTGTCGCACGTGCGGTAGTACGTGATATGTTTAGCGGTCTTGATGTCGCCCGCTTTTTCTCATTGCTTATGCTCGTTAATGGTCTCGCACCCATTCTCGCGCCGCTCATTGGCGGTCAATTGCTGCATTTCACTTCGTGGCGCGGCGTATTCGTCGTTCTGATGATAATTGGTATGCTAATCTTCGTCGCCGTTTTTTTTGGTTTACGTGAGACGTTACTACCTGAAAATCGTCAAAAGGGAGGGATTCGCACTTTGTCGGCAGCGTTTCGCCAACTAATCAGTAGCCGCTCTTTTATCGGTTATGCTTTGTCATACGGGTTAGCCTTCGCTGCCATGTTCTCGTATATTTCCGGCTCACCTTTTGTATTACAAGGTGTTTATGGTATCTCTCCACAGTTATTCAGTATCATTTTTGGTACCAATGCGCTGGGTTTGATGCTTGCGAGTCAAATCAATGGACGGCTGGTGAGTCGAGTACCACTGCTTCGCTTACTCACTATCGGACTGAGTGCTACGGCGGTAGGTGGTATAGCGTTGCTGCTGGTTGCTACACTTGGTCATGGTAGCCTTATTGGTATCCTGCTGTCACTCTTTGTGGTCGTTGCCAGTCTGGGCCTGATCCTGCCGAATGCTACCACACTGGCATTGGCCGACCATCGGCGCATTGCCGGAAGTGCATCTGCTTTAATTGGTGTGCTGCAATTTGCTATCGGTGCGCTGGCCGCTCCGCTTGTCGGCATCTCCGGCACTACCAGTGCGCGACCAATGGCTATTGTCATTGCTATACTTGGCCTTTCCTCGCTGCTCGCGTTTCTATTGCTGGTACGCTTTCGTTCTACTTCGCCAGGCCAAAAAAGAAGGGCTTTTTATAGTCGCTTCGACACGATAGTGGTGGATACAGATTGGGCTGATAAGAAAGAGTCATAACCTCTTTGGGTAGATTGCTCATCTCTCATATTCATCTCATGTGCGGTTTCTATACTTACGCATAGGATAGAGACCGATGTATCGTATCCTGTGCATTAACATTAAATTTTCCGAGAGGAATATTCTGAGGGGCATAGTGAATCTGTCCCTATGCTGAAAAGAGGTTATAAGGTTATGAACAGAAGTATGCTTTTTATTGGCGGTATTGTTGTAGCAATCATCGCTGCGGTGTTGGCCATCTATTACGCTATTCCTGGCGTGTATCATATCCTGGTGAGTGGGAAGGTTCCGGCGACATCACCACAGCCAACACATATCCTGTTGTTCGCCATTATTGCGATATTGGGAATACTTGCCTCTGTGGTGAACCGGCCCAAAACTGCGCGTCGCTAACGGAGAATGCTCGATGAGTCTGCTTCTACAGTACAACTACTTGCTTTTCACAAAGATCAATGCTTTTGCTGGTCACTGGTTTGTGTTAGATGACTTCATGATCTTTAGCGCGAATATGCTGATTTTTCTGTGGCCTCTGCTTATGCTTGCGATGTGGGGACGCCCACTCTCATGGCGCAAACGGCCCCTGCGTCCCGGCGAATTGGCGATCATTCGTGAGTGTCGCTCGGTTATTCTTTGGATTGGTGTAGCTTGTATTCTCTCGTATCTGTGTAATCTCAGTATCGAGCATTTCGTTTTTGAGCCACGCCCGTTCATTGCGCATCACGTCCACCTGCTAGTGACGCATCCCGCCGATAACTCATTTCCAAGCGATCATGCAGCATGGTCCTTTGCTGTAGTAGGTATGATGTTATTCTCCTTACCTCCCCTCTTGCGCAATGCTTGGCAATTGCGTATAAATGCGGCGAATGCGGCGAATGCGGCAGCTTGGCATTGGAGCGAGGCACGTGTGCTTGTCTATCCCTTGCTACTGATGGGCTTGGCTATAATAATGGCCTGTATTATTGGTGTTGCACGTGTCTTCGTGGGTGTGCATTATCCTGGTGATATTGTTGGAGGGGCAGCTACAGGCACCTTTTCCGCCGGTGTTGTTACAGCTCTTCGCTCGCGTGTATTCCAACGTCCAACAGGTGTAGTGCTGAACGTGGCGCAACGTCTACATGTTGCATGATGCGTGTTGTAGTGTTTTATACGAGGAAAAGGACGCTGGCTACTGTTTCTATGTAGCCAGCGTCCTTTTCGTTTATGCTTCATGCCCGCATTTACGGGCGCTCCTTGTCGGTCTGAAACACCATTCCTAACAGTCGTATCGGTTCTTTCAGTTGGAACATCAAGAGCCTCCTTTCAGACGACCGGTGCGAGCAAAACTCTCGTGCCAGGGTTTGTTATGTTCCCTGGTGATGTCCCCTCTTGTAGGGGTACATATACAAGATAACATATCCTTTGACGTAAGTCAAGCAAGCAAGCGCGAGAATATCCTGTCCTGACGATATGTTATACTTTACCTAAACAACTAGAAAGCAGGCATATCCCTATGACATCGTGGTTTGATGGCTACGTGGATACCAATGGCATCCGCATCCACTATACCCGCACCGGCAACACGAAGCAACCACTGATCCTTTTGCATGGTTTTACAGATAATGGGCAGTGCTGGACGCGCGTGGCGCAGGCACTGCAAAACGATTATGATATAATTATGCCCGATGCGCGTGGGCATGGATTATCAGATGGTCCAGAAACGGGCTTCGCAATGGAGTTATTGACTGCCGATGTGGCTGGTCTGATTCAATCCTTGCAGCTTGATCATCCTTTTGTGCTGGGACATTCGATGGGTGCTGCTACTGCTGCCACGCTGGCTGCACGCTATCCCAACCTTGTGCGGGCCGTCCTGCTCGAAGACCCGCCCTGGCGTGACGCCCCTGTTTCCCCGCCGCCCAATGCTCCAGCAGGGCAATGGATTATATCTCTACGGGCCATGTCACTTGAGCAACGTATTGCGGTAGCTCGCAACGAGCAGCATTGGGCTGAAGAGGAATTGGTACCCTGGGCCGAGTCGAAAGAGCAGTTTAATCTGGCTGTTGTGCAGCGCAATGTCGATAGCGCCATGCGTGTTGGCCCCTGGCGTGAGCTTGTGACGCAGATTCGTTGCCCGTTCTTGTTGATTACTGGTGACTCACAACGTGGCGCGATTATTACGGCCCAGATAGCGCAAGAGATGGCGCAGCTTGCGCCGCATGGTGAGATTGTGCATCTCCCTGGCGCGGGCCACAATATTCGCCGCGATCAGTACGAGCCGTTTATGGACGCTATCACGAGCTTTTTGCGAGAACATTGAATCATTGGATATCTGGAAAGGAAAGCATGCCATGACCCTGGCACTGATGAATGGTCTGCTCATCGATGGGCGGAGCGATGAGCCGCGTGAAGGAATGACCGTGCTAATCGAGAATGAGCGCATCACGGCACTTGGCCCGCATAGTCAGGTGCGCGTACCACGTGACGCGACCGTGATTGACGTGCGAGGCAATAGCATTTTGCCTGGTCTGATTGATACGCATGTGCATTTTATGATGGAATATCCCGATATATTGCGTGGCCTGTTGACGCCGCCCTCGCTCAGTTTATTTCAGACTATTCCTCGCATGCGGGCCACATTAGAAGCTGGCGTGACCACCATACGCGATGCAGGTGGTTCACCAGCTGGCCTCAAGATGGCTGTCGAGCGTGGTATTGTCGCGGGACCACGTATGCAGGTAGCTGTCTCGATTATTTCGCAAACCGGCGGTCATGGTGATGGCTATTATCCCTGTTGCGCCGATATCGGCATGTTTGGCTTGCATCTTCCAGATGTGCAAAATGGCGTTGTGGATGGTGTCGAGGCGGTACGCAAAGCCACACGCGAAATCTTGCGTGCCGGAGCCGATTGGATTAAGCTCGCTACCAGTGGCGGCGTTCTTTCCACTGCCGATGCGCCAACTTCGTCGCAACTGACCATCGAGGAGATCAGTACAGCGGTCTATGAAGCAAACGCGCAAGAGAAACGTTGCATGGCGCACGCACAAGGTACGCAAGACATCAAAAACGCTATTCTGGCTGGCGTTGCCTCTATCGAACATGGCATTTATCTTACCGACGAACTCATCGAATTGATGCTGCAAAAGGATGTCTGGCTCGTACCAACGAGCCAGACATTTGGTCGCGCCTCTAGCTGTGATTGAGTATGCCGATGCCCATCCCGATATAGTGCCACCGATGATGGCCGCTAAAGCTCTGAGCGTGGTCGAAGATCACAAGCGTAGCATTCGCAAAGCCATTGAAGCGGGCGTCAAGATCGCAATGGGAACCGACGCTGGTGTTGGTCGGCATGGTGAAAATGGGCGCGAGCTACAACTGATGGTCGAAACTGGTATGACACCCATGCAATCTATTCGCGCCACAACCTTGCACGCCGCCCAATTGCTGCACCTCGACAAGCAACTTGGCACGCTCGCAGAGGGCAAGCTAGCTGACATAATCGTCGTCGCGGGTGATGTGCTGAGCGACATCAACATTATTGCTAATCCTGATAATGTGAAGCTTGTTCTCAAAGGCGGCAAAGCCGCGAAGAATATGCTCACAACTAGTGTGCCGACGCTGGCGGGATTGGCATTATAAACGTTTGTGAAAAGGGTAGCTGAACCGATCGATAGATAATTATCTTCCGGTGAGCTGTGCGACCACTGGAGCAAGGTTCTCCATCTGCCCCGCGTGAACTTGCAGATAGGAGAACCCGTAGCGTTCGCGTTGCTCAAGAAGATCAGCAACCGCTTCTTCAGTACTGAGTCGTCTTTTTGGTATAGACCATCCTCCGGGTAGCGGTGAAGAAGCAGTTGCACTATCGGTGATTTCCAGATCGTAGATTGTCTGGCTCAATTCCAGGTCTGCAAAACGCTTGCCAGCGGCCTCTTTGATCCAGGCGATCTTTTGTTCCAATGTCGCGTCTGTCGGATCTACTCCGCGTGCGGTAATTTTTGATCCAATAGCGATACTATCTGCTTCTCTGGCTGCCATTTTGAGCATTCGTTCTCCCGCACCTGCTATCAGAAGAGGCAGGTGCGGTTTCTGGAGTGGTTTGATGTTGCCTTTCATCCCTGTAATCGTGAAATACTTCCCATTGAAATTGACAGTCTCTTCAGAGAAAATCTGCTTTATTAGCTGAATGGTCTCCTCAAGGCGACTGACACGTGTACCTGCGCTAGCAAACAGTATTCCCATCTGTTCAAATTCAGGCGAGGAGACGCCAGCTCCCAGACCAAGCTCGAAGCGACCATCGGAAAGTAGATCGAGTGTAGCTGCTTCTCTGGCAAGTAGTACAGGGTGGCGATAATCATTGCTGAACACATAACTGCCCACGCGCAACGATGTGGTTGCGGAAGCTGCGATAGCTAGCGCAGGTATGGGAGCTAGGGTTCCTACAGTTGTACGGTCCGGTAGTAATAAGGTTGAGTAGCCAAGCTCTTCGGTCCGGCGAGCTGTAGTGACCCAGGTGAGGCGCGAGGGAGTATAAGCCGCAGTAAGGCCAAAACGAAATGATCTGGGCATTGAGCGTTTTCCTCTCCGTATGACAGGCTCCTTCCTTTACAGGAAGTTTTGCCTGCGAGATAATATATTAGGCAGTCTATCCAACACATATTTAGATATACAGACTATACAATAAAATCAAGAGGGATGTCAAATTACTATGAGTCCTCGTCCGTATCAACTTGGTCAGCGTCAAGCCGCTAGAGACCAGACGCGTAGCCGTATTCTTAACGCGACCCGTGCCTTGCTCGTGACTCCTGATGGCTATTCTCGTTTCTCCATCGAGATGGTAGCCCGTCAAGCTAGTGTGGCACGCATGACGGTCTATCATCAGTTCGGCTCCAAATCAGGATTGCTGGAAGCATTATGCGATTCACTGGCACTTACTGGTGGTATGGAGCGTGCCGCCAGCGCCTTTAGCCAACCGGAACCATTGGTTGCTCTCAACCGGTACATTGAAATCTTTGAGCATTTCTGGGATGCAGATAGACTTGTCATGCGCCGACTGCGTGCGTTGGCTATCCTCGACCCGGACTTTGAGCAAGTGGTACGCGCAAGAGATGAATGGAGGCGCAAGGGGATAGGTGTAATTACGCGGAGGATCGCCGAGAAGCAGCTACCTTCCCTGAACGATTCTATAGAGGAAACCATTGATGTTTTCTTTACATTGACTAGTTTTGAGACCTTCGATACTCTGGCTGGTACCACGCGCACTCTGGAGGATGTTGTCTCGATAGTGCAACGTCTCGCCCGTGGGGTAATTGGGCTAACCTGACGGAGACGACAAGCTAGCCCAGCGGTGCGAGTTAAACCAGATTATCTTATCCTGTTCATCGGTATCATCATGCCGCTACCCAAGCTTCAGGAGCCGCTCGACGTTCAGATGGCTAATCTTCTCTTTGTCTGCCGGGCTGATCGCTGCGTTATCCAGAAAGGCACGGCCTTGCTCATTGGTGCTATAGGGGTAATCGACCGAGAAAATGATACGGTCTGCCCCCATAATCTGCATGGTGAGCAAGAGTGGTGGGTCAGTAAAGAAGCCACTGGTCGTGATATGAAAGTTTTGTAGAAAGTACTCAGGTACCGTGCGCTGCAAGTATTTGGCGGGTGGTGTGAGTCTATCGTTGATGCGGGCAAGCATAAAGGGAATCATCTCGCCCATATGCCCAATGATGATTTGTAAGTTTGGCAGGCGATCAAAGACACCGGCCAAAATCAGGCGTAGCGCGTGAATAGCCGTTTCGGAGTGCCAGCCCCAACCGGCGGTAGCTAGATTAAAGCTTACTGCCGGATCAAAACCTGTATAGTATGCCTCGCGGACAACAGCAGGTGGCTCGGCGGGATGAATATAAATCGGCACATCCA
>JAJZEJ010000576.1 GCA_021828635.1 Chloroflexota bacterium | reverse complement strand
GTGGAACTAGGGGGCGCACTCAAAAATATCATCGCTATTGGGGCTGGTTTCAACGATGGCATGGGTTATGGTGAGAATGCCAAAGCCGCCTTCATGACACGCGGTCTGGCCGAGATTTCACGTCTGGGTATCGCTGCCGGAGCCAATCCTCTGACCTTTGCCGGACTGGCCGGTATTGGCGACCTCATTGCCACCTGTGCCAGTCCGCTCAGCCGCAATCAACAGCTTGGTCGCCGTCTGGCTGCCGGAGAAAAGTTGGAAGATATTCTAACATCCACACGCTCCGTCGCCGAAGGTGTTACCACGACCAAAGCCGCGTTGCAATTGGCCGAACACTATGGAGTCGAGATGCCTATCACGCGCCAACTCAGTCGCGTGCTGTTCGAGGGTCTCGACCCGCGTAAAGCTGTACCACAACTCATGATGCGCGACCCCAAAGATGAGCTAGAAGGTATCGGGTAATTGAGATGTGCTACCCGCGATCCAACGAGGCTTTATTTGTCATATAATCAATCAAAGGGGGATTGACAGTTGTGGCTCAGAGGAGAACGCTAGAGAACGCGCACCACAATCAACGCCTGTTCGCTGATTACTATCTTGCCAATATGCTACCGCAGCAGTGGGATATGCTACGTGCCGAAGCTGAGGTTGCCATGCAGCAGGTGCGTGAGGTGTACGAAAAGTTTACGCCCAATCCCAATAACGAGGCGCAGACGGAGGATGATTGGATTAAGCCCGTGTTGCGTATTATGGGCCATACCTTCGAGGTGCAGGCTCCGCTCAAGGTGCCAGGGAGCATACAGAAGCCCGACTATATTTTCTACCGTGATGAGGTTGCCCGTGAGGCCAACAAAGGCCCGATTTTGACGGATGAGCTGCTCAAGGATGCCGCTTACGCTGTGGGAGATGCCAAGCAGTGGGATCGCTCGCTGGATCGTACCACGAGTGGAAGCGATACTTCTAGCAATAAAAACCCGTCTTATCAAATCTGGTTCTATATGCTGCATAGTCGGCTCCCCTGGGGTATTCTGACTAATGGACGGCTCTGGCGGCTTTATCATCAAGATACTGCGCACAAGCTAGAAGTCTATTACGAGGTTGACCTACCTTATTTACTCGAATCAGACGATGTGACATTTTTCCTCTATTTCTACACCTTTTTCCGCCGTGCCGCTTTCAACGATGATACACCGCTTTCGCTGCATCAGATGCTCACTACCAGCACCGAGTATGCACGCGGCATTAGCGAGAGCCTGCGTCAACAGGTTTATGATGCACTGCGCTATGTGGCACAGGGTTTTCTGGAATATACGCGCAATGAGTTACAGACAACGCCTGAGACATGCCGCGAAATTTATGATAGCTCGCTCATCCTGCTCTATCGCCTGCTCTTCATCTTGTACGCCGAGGCACGTGACCTGTTGCCTCTAAGAAGCAGCAATGCGTACAGACATTATAGCCTGCATACGGTCAGGAGCGATATTGCTCTACATGGTTCCCATATGTGGATAGCGACGACGGGCGTGATCTGGATACGCATTAAAGAATTGTGCCATATCATTGATCGTGGTAGCTTGCCCCTGCATGTTACAACCTTTAATGGTGGTCTCTTCGATGCCACACACCATCCTTTTTTGGAGCGATATGTTGTGGGCGATTATCACCTGTGTCGTGCAATTGACAAGCTGGCGCGTGTGGGTAATGAGTTCATCGACTACCGTGATCTGGCGGAACGCCATCTTGGTACGATCTACGAAGGTTTGCTGGAATATACGCTCAAAGTAGCCGAAGAGCCAATGGTTGAACTGCGGGGTAGCAGTAAGATTGTTCCCGCAGAGGGCGTGGCACAACGGGAGATTGTCGCCATGTTTCAGACTGGCGAAGTCTACCTCGTCACCAACCTGGGCGAGCGCAAGATCACCGGTAGCTACTATACACCCGATTACATCGTCAAATATATGGTCGAGGAGACGTTACATCCATTGTTGGACGCGGCGGTGCGCGATAAGGAGAGTGATGCCGAACGCATTCAGGCCATTCTCGCGCTCAATGTGCTGGATCCCTCGATGGGCAGCGGCCATTTCCCTGTCGAGGTGACAGAGTATATTGCGCGTTACCTGGTCGAACTAGGAGTGCAACCAGAGCAGGATGAGGAGGCCGATCTGATTTACTGGAAGCGGCGCGTGGCTCAGCAGTGTATCTATGGTCTTGATGTCAATCCCCTAGCCGTCGATCTTGCCAAGCTCTCGCTCTGGTTGGCGACAGTTGCCAGTGACCGTCCGCTCAACTTCCTTGATCATCATCTGCGCGTTGGCAATGCTCTGATCGGTACGTGGTTGCGCGAGGTCAGCGCGGACCTGCATCCCAAGATTCGCCAGCAGGTTCAGAAACGGGCGCGAGAGGTACGTGAAAGCGCCGAGCAGATGGGCCAGCTCGCTTTAATGCCGCTCGACGATGAATTTCAGCAGCAGACCAGCGCGGCCCTGGCCTCGATGGCGCTGATCGAGCAGAATGCCGCTGTGACGGTGAAGGATGTCAAGGCGCAAGAAAAGCTGTATGAAGCGTTGCGCTCACAGTTCACCGAGAAATACGGCGTGCTGGCAAACCTGGGTGTGGCCCTTTATTATGACTTCACTGTCGGCGAGGATGATTGGCGTCCTCTGGCTTCTTACGCGCTGGGCAAGCTGGAAAGCTACACGGAGGTCATGCAGGCACAATACGATGCTTTGCTCGACGCCGTTGAAGCGTTCAATCAGCGTCGGCACTTTTTTCACTGGGAGCTGGAGTTTCCCGACATCTTCTTCGCCCTCGATGGTAAGCCGCTTGGCGAGCAGGCCGGTTTCGATGTTGTCATTGGCAATCCGCCCTACGTGCGCCAGGAGCAACTTGGTCCCGACAAGCCCTATTTTCAGGAACACTATGAAGTCTATCATGGCAAAGCTGACCTCTTCGTCTATTTCTTCGCGCAAGGTCTCAAATTGCTGCGTCCAGAGGGGCGTCTGGCCTATATTAGCAGTAATAGCTGGTTGCGTGCCGACTATGCCAGCATCTTGCGATACTACTTGCGCACACAAACAACCATCGAGACAATTCTTGATCTTGGCGACAACCGCGTTTTCCACGATGCGCCCGATCTGACACCAGCGATACAGGTATTAAGAAAAACGCAGCCTGCTGGAGATTATACTGCCCATGTTGCCGTTTTTGCACGTAACGAGCAGATCAAAACACTCAAAGAGCAGCTTCCCGGCAAGCTTTTTGACATCTCCATTGCCGATCAGCTCGACGCTGGCTGGCAATTGACCAGCAAAGGCGCTCGCGCTCTATTTGCAAAGCTGATGGCAAAAGGAGTATCTTTAGAAGATGCTGTTGAGGGTAAAATTTACTACGGTATAAAAACAGGGTATAATAAGGCGTTTATCATCGACCAGGCGACACGTGACAAAATTGTATGGTCTGATCCCGCTTGTGCCACATTGATCAAGCCATTAGTGCGCGGTGCAGATTTACGCCCGTGGTACCAGAGAGTAGAAGGGCGCTGGCTGATCTGGATTCCGAGCGGCTGGACGGCGCGGACCTTCCCTGAAGCGGTGTTGTCTGAAGAGGAAGCGTGGCTCCATTTCCAACAACGTCATACGCCGTTAGCGCACTATCTCCAGCCATTTGCGGAAGATGCACGCAAACGGCAAAACAAGGGGCAATTCTGGTGGGAACTCAATCCTTGCAACTATGTCCATGAATTTGAGCAACCAAAAATTTTCTGGCCTGATATTGTAAAATATCCGCGTTTTTCTTGGGATGAGCAAGGGTATATCGTGAATGATAAGGGATGTATTCTGATTCCGCAGGAACAGTCGGTTTTAGGTGTTCTGCAATCTCGTGTATGCTGGTTTTGTGTTGCTTATCTTTGTGCGCCTCTAGGAGAGCGTGCAGGATTGATAAGATACCAGCAGAAAATCCAATATATCGAGCGATTACCCATTCCCCCGCTCACCGATGTACAGCGCGAACGCATTGGTGGACTGGCACGACAATTGACGGAGGTGGCGCATAGACGCTACGATGTGCGGCGCCGGACGACACACAGCATCCAGCGTGATCTTGCCCCAACGGATGGACAACTCAGTCAGAGACTAGAGCTGTGGTGGGAGCTATCCTTCCAGCAATTCCGCGCGGAGCTGCTCAAGACGTTCAAACGCGATATAGCACCCAAAGAGCGCGACGATTGGGAAGAGTTGTTGCGCGAGCGTGCCACCGAAATTTGGCAATTAACCTCTGAGCTTGTGCGCCTGGAAACCCTGCTCAACGAGGCCGCCTATGATGCCTTTGGTCTGGATGCCGTCGAGCGCCAACTGATCGAGCGCGAGGCAAAGTATGCCTACGGCGAGTGGTGAGGTCGGCTCTCCATTAGCGTTGTTGCTGATAACCGGCCTGGTAATGTGTCTGGGGCTGCTCCGCCCATAACATGTCTTCCGGCTGAGGGATATCTGCTGCCAGTGAACCGGCCAGCGGCTCGTTTTTCGGCTGACGATGTTCCAATTGTAGCCGCAAGCGCAGCTCTTCATTGCGCAATTCTTGCCTCTTCTGGCCTGCCTTGATGCTGGTTTTGTAAAACTCCAACAAGATGCCAAGAACCGTACTGACGATGGCAATAATGAAGAGTAGGAGTACAACCATTGTCCAGAAATTCGCGGTCAATAATTGCATAAAACCCATTGACGTTCCCTCACAGTCTATAAAGAATTCCGAGCAGATAATAGCTTCCCTGTTCTGCCTTTATTACGTGGGAGGAACGACAAAGTTGCGCCTTTTAGTTCACAATCATGATATACTACAAGCGATATATCACGAGTCATTATGATTTTTTGAGGGGGAGTGGCCCGATGCAGGTGACAGTACGCAATCTTGGTGTGCTGAAAGAGGTTCAGATAGAGCTGAAGCCGCTGACGGTGCTGGTTGGCCCGAATAATGCTGGCAAAACATGGCTGGCCTATACGCTGGCGGGTATTCTGGGACCATATGGATGGAATAGCTACATGAGAGCATATGTGTTTGAGCAGGTTCCTAAAGTGTACCAGTCATTAGAAGATGCTATTCAGCAGATAATAGAAAAAGGTAATACAAAAATTGATCTTGTGCGGTTTGTAGAGGAGTATGGCGAGCTATATTTAAATAATGTAGCCCAATTTGCTCGCACATGGATGCAAGATTTTATGGGAACCGCGCGGGTTGATTTTGATAGTATGGAGGTACAGTTCCATCAAGCTGAGACACAATCTGAGTGGGAGCAGCAAGTTCTCTTGTATTCTACTGAAATAGGTTTCTCCATAGGTCGTGAGAGAGGGCAACCGCTCCTTACAGGCTTAAAAGAGTCAGGGAAACGCGAACTTTTTGTTTACACCTCTGCTGAGGGAAGTGTTATTGATGAATTACCTGAGAGGGCTATTCGTAACTTCGTGATTGGGCTGGTATTTCAAGCACTACAGTACTCCTTATATCAAGGTGTTTATACGTTTCCTGCTGAGCGTACAGCATATATTACTATGCCATTTCGTCCTCAGAAAGTAGAAGATGAGGCACAGGTACCACTAACGAGAAGCTTTGATAGCTCAGAGCAAGAAACGCGGATACTATCCTGGCCTATTGGTCATTTCTTAACAACAACAATAAATCAGTTTCAGAGCAGCCTTTCAAAGAGGAAAAGAGCGGCGCGTAGCAATCAGGCGATTAAAAAATATATGGATTTGGCTCAGTTACTTGAGCGTAATATACTCAATGGCGGAGTAGATTTTTCTACCACCGAACCAGACTCAGGACGTGAAATTCTTTTCAAGCCCACCAGGGAGGATACTCTGGAGATACCAATTGCCTCTTCGATGGTTAAGGAACTTACGCCTCTGGTATTGTATTTGCGCTATCTGGCTCAATCTGGTGAAATGCTTGTTATTGATGAACCAGAGATGAACCTACATCCCGAAGCACAAGCAAAAATAGTTGAATTTCTGGCTATGCTGGTACATGCTGGACTTCATATAATTATTGCAACTCATAGCCCTTACGTAGTTGACCATCTTGCTAATCTCATCGCAGCTTCAAAAAGGGAAAATCAGGATGTGATACGCGAAATGTTCTATTTGCAGAACAAAGAGGCTTTCATCCCACCAGATAAAGTTTCAGTTTATCAAATTGATCAGGGTACGGCAAAGCCATTGCTAGATG
This sequence comes from Chloroflexota bacterium, assembly GCA_021828635.1. Next base: position 1,059 of record JAJZEJ010000576.1, on the reverse strand, counting down.
AGCAAGGCATTATCCATTGGGATACCTTTGGTCGAGTTTCTGACAAAGTGACACGCATTTATTTTGATTTGCAGCAATAGGGGAATGTTGCATGCCGCTTAATATCTTGCTCTTAATGAGCCTAATTGATGGCACCAGTGTTACTCAATCTGGTGTAACGGTCAATGTAAAGCGTCTGACAGGCGAGAAAATACTCTTTTTTAGGCTTGACGATCAATCAATAAAGAGTATCTTGGAGCTTACAGGGAGTATTTGCGATTATTTGGTATTTTATCAGAAAGAAGAATAAAAGCCTGTTCTTTGCCTGCTAGAGTTAAAAGGTAAAGGAGTGAAACATGCCATTGAACAGTTGAACAATACGCATGTATGCCTTATTTCCCGTTTCAAGGAGCGTTCTTATTGGAAGAGCATAAGGGATGTTACGTGGAAAGGTTATGTTTGCTGTAACCAACATTCTCCATTGGAACCAACAAAACCGTATGTAGCGCAGTTACAAGCCATATTTGGAAGCAGTAAGAATTATGATATTACACGTAACCCCAATATTGGTGCATTCTTACGGCAGTAGAAACGCAATATTCGACACGAAATGGTATATCATATAGTAGAAAAGCAATATCATCATGAAGTAAGGGAATGAGTGAGATGCAGATCAGCGAGCCAGCCGAATATGCCATTCTGGGGCTACTCAACGAGCGGCCTATGCATGGTTATGAGCTTTTTCAGCACTTCGAGGGTGGCACTATCGGCGAGATTGTCCACCTGGAGATGAGCCAGATGTACGCCTATCTGAAAAAGCTGGAGCGTCTGGACGCTATCACACCGGAGATAGAGGCGCAGGGTATGCGTCCGCCGCGTAAGGTCTACCATCTGACAACGCAAGGCCGCGCTGCTTTTTCTGCCTGGTTGATGCAAACAGTCGAGAAACCACGTGATATCCGCATCTTTTTCCTGCTTAAACTCTACTTCGTGCAACAGTTTCAGTCGCAGCAGATGCATAGTCTGGTCGCGCAGCAGATTGATGCTTGCCAGCGTTTTCTCGCTCATCGGGATGCACGA
>JAJZEJ010000089.1 GCA_021828635.1 Chloroflexota bacterium | reverse complement strand
GGGCCGCAACCCTATCGCGCAAGGTTCTGTTGATAGCACGATGGCGCTGCATGTACCTGGCTTGAACGCTGGTGATACCGCCGAGGTCTTCCACTGGTTGGCCGTTGGTACTGACTTCCTCGATGTTACCCAGATGAATGCGATGATCTGTGAGCGTGGCCCTGCTATCTTCAAGACACGCACGCTTAACTACTGGCATCGCTGGACCAATAAAGACGGCGAAACCTTTGCTGATCTTTCGCCCTCGCTGGTCGATTTTTACAAACGCAGCTTGCTGATCTTGCGTACCCAAATTGACGAGGGTGGTGCGATTATAGCCGCCAATGATGCCGATATACGACACTTTTCCGACGATAGCTACTCTTATATGTGGCCGCGTGATGGTGCGCTGGTTGCCAATGCTATGAGCCATGCAGGTTACTCAGAGATCACCCGTTTCTTCTATGATTTTTGTGGTAACGTGATGATGCCTGATGGCTATCTGATGCATAAATACAACCCCGACCGCTCCTGGGGCAGTAGCTGGCATCCCTGGATTGACGCAAATGGCAAGCCACAATTACCCATCCAGGAAGACGAAACCGCGCTTGTACTCTATAGTCTGTGGCAGCACTACCTGTGTTTTCACGATCTGGAATTTGTCGCGCCACATTTCCGCCCGCTGATTGTCGCCGGTGCCGATTTCATGACGAATTTCCGTGAGCCGCATACCAAATTGCCCAGCCCATCCTATGATCTTTGGGAGGAGCGACATGGTATCCTGACGTATACCGTGGCAGCCGTCTATGCAGGTCTTGATGCTGCGGCCAACTTCGCGGGCATCTTTGGTGAAGATGATTTGGCACAGAAATATCGGCAGGCGGCTGAGGAGATTAAGAATGCGGCTCTGCAATATCTGTGGGAAGAACAAAGCGGTCATTTTGTGCGTATGATTAATGTAGACGAACAGGGCAACCTGCAAAAGGATGAAACCATTGATAGTAGCCTGTGCAGTGTCTTCCAGTTTGGTATGCTATCCGCCGATGATGAGCGCGTAGTACGCACGATGCAGATTATGGAGAAGACGCTCTGGGTGCATACGGATGTTGGTGGCATGTCGCGTTATGAGAACGACTACTATCATCAGGTCACGTCCGATCTGTCGCAGGCACAGGGCAATCCCTGGTTCATCTGCACGCTCTGGCTGGCCCAATATCGCATCGCCAGTGCCAAGACGATTGATGATTTGCGCAAGGCGCTACCGCTCTTAGAATGGGCGCATAACCACGCGCTCCCCAGTGGCGTGATGGCTGAGCAGGTTAACCCCTTTACCAGCGAACCCTTGAGCGTCTCGCCTTTGACCTGGAGCCATGCCGAACTGGTCTCAACGGTACGTTGGTATGTTGGCAAATACACTCGTTTTCAGGAGCAGAACGTGCAATGATGCAAGTCAATCCCGTTACGTTGGAAGGAAAGAGCGTGCGCCTGGAGCCGCTACGCCTCTCCCATAGCGCGGAACTCTTTGCTATCAGCCATGACATAGACATCTGGCGCTACATGAGCCATCCACAACCCAACACGCAAGTGGAAATGGACGGTTGGATTACCGTAGCATTAGAAGCGCAGGAGGCTGGTCAGCAGGTGCCTTTTGTGACTATTGAGCGTCATAGTGGGCGTCTTGTTGGCTCAACGCGCTATCTCAACATCATGCTACAAGATCGCGGCCTGGAGATCGGCTCGACCTGGCTAGCACCTGAGTTCAGACGCACGCGCATCAATACGGAGTGCAAATATCTGCTGTTGCGCCATGCCTTCGAGACGTTGGGTGCCATTCGTATGCAGTTCAAGACGGATAGCCGCAACGTGACCTCACAGCGTGCCATCGAACGTCTCGGTGCGCGGAAAGAAGGCGTGTTGCGCAATCATATGGTTATGCCAGATGGTTACTATCGCCATTCCGTCTATTACAGCATCATTGATGCAGAATGGCCCACCATCAAAACATGCCTTGAAGCATTTATGAAGTAGTATAAAATTCCGAATTTGATGCGATTGGTGCCATGTGATGGTAGTGGATGTCATGTTTTTATTATTCTCGGTCTTCGACTAGGCGACCAAGCAATTTGATGGTGATGCCAAGCGCGAGAATGACGGCGGCACTGACGCCCAATTCAATCATCGAGCGATTAAAGTCTATCGCTGATGTGGCAGTGGAACCCGATTCTGCCGTTACCGAGAGACGCGCACCAATGGACAAGATACTTCGTGTGGCAGAAATAATACCGATGAAAAGGAATGGGCGCAACGAGGTAGTGTGCGATTTCAAATAATGAATCACGGTGCCGAGAATCTCTACAATGATGAGTACCAGTAGCAGGCCAGAGATCACGTTGACAATGGAACTGGCGAGATAGGCCGGTTGTTGGTCAGCAATATGCTTGGGTAGATCGAGTAGCATAGACGCGCTAAATTGCCAGAAAGTATAGACTAGGGCCAGCAGGGAGGTGGCAAGAAAGCAGATGCCAACCATAGCGTAGATAATTGTATCGACACGGTCTAGAAACATGCTTGAGCGATGCGCGAGAGGATCATGCTCTTCCTCGTGGTTATGCGCAACGTGGTTGTCCTTGATGTCAGCCATCGCCGCAACATCGGGCGCATGCTGTTCATATTGTTCGTGTTTATCAGAGTCGGTATCAGGATGTGCCATCGCGTACATGTCCTTTCTTTTACTCGTCGCAGTTTATCATAAGACAGGGTTTGGGCATCTTGCCTGAACCGTTCGGGAGCCGCTTATGCCACGATGGATGTACTTCCTGCTCGTATGCACGTTTCTCGCACCATTATTGGAACTCTTCCACGTCTTCCCACTGCTTATTTTCATTATAGCAGGGCTTGGAATACTTCCGCTAGCGGCCCTGATCGGTATTTCGGTGGAAGAGATCGCGCAGCATACCGGCGAGCAAATTGGTGGTATCCTTTTCGCCACGTTCGGCAACGCCACAGAACTGATTATTGGCATTTTGGCGCTCAGTCACGGGCTGGTTAATGTCGTCAGTGCCTCGATCATTGGTTCTGTTCTTGGCAATCTACTGCTGGTACTTGGCGTTGCTGTATGCGTGGGCGGTTTTCGACACGGCGACCTCAACTTCGCCACACAACCCGCCGGACAATATGCCTCGTTACTGGCACTCAGCATCGGCGGCCTGCTGCTGCCTACGGTAGCTATCCAACTGGCACAGTACAGCCATCAGCCGAATATCGCCATTCATGGCGTCGCACTCTCGGACTTTATTGCTATTCTACTCCTGATTGGCTATATCGCCTCAATCTTATACAGCGTTTTTCGTGTGGGAGAGAAGAGTGAGCAAGTACAAGATGAAATAGAGCCATTGTTGGGCGCACGCTCGCAAGCCGCGATCACACGTCTGCTCACCTACCGACAGCATCTTGTTAGCAGCACTCATCCTGGCAAAACCGATGTTCTTAGCACAATTGATCGCACGGTCAACACTATTTTAGAGCATGAAACGGCACATCACGCGCCCTTAGTTGTCAGCGAAGAAAACACACGTGCCAACGTTGCTCAAGAGAACACGCAAAAGCCAGCACAACAGGAGAAACAGGTACCGCTCTGGCGCAGTATTCTTGTGTTGACGCTAGCAACAGTTGGTGTGGCCGTCCTCTCAGAAATCCTGGTTGGGGCCATTGAACCGGTAACGGCTATTCTGCACTGGAACCCCTCTTTTGTGGGCCTGATCTTCATTCCTCTAATTGGCGGTTTGCCAGAGTATTTCAACACGATCTCGATGGCCTTGAATAAGCGTATCGACATGGTACTGGCGGCCTCGGCTGGCTCCTCTATTCAGATTGCTCTGTTAATGGCACCCGTGCTGGTACTGGCAAGCCTGCTGATGCCGCAACGGCTCGATCTCGTCTTTAGCGTTATCGAACTGGCAACGTTGGCCCTGGCAACGTTTCTTTTTAGCGAGATCACCAGAGATGGCAAATTGGTTTGGCTTGAGGGGCTGCTGCTCATTTTGCTGTATGCCATGATGGGCGGCACAGTCTTCCTCTTCGGTTCATGAAAAAAGAGAGATAAAAAATAATCATAGCGATATCTATGCGAAACTCTTCCGATTGTGAATTTTGAAATCGGCAAGCTTGCTCCTGAAGATGTTCTTAATCTCAATCAGATAGATACTACTCTTCTCGCAACGCTATCACTAATGGGAAGCGCCCCGTTTTGCCATTCTCTCCTCTATGCGAGAAAAAGCGATCTTTGTAGCAATTGGTGCAGATAGCGGCCTGCTCGATATGCTGCGGGCGCACACCGGCCAACAATAACTGCTTGCGCGTCGTGGCGGCTAAATCGAGGCGCAGGCTTGCTTTATTTGGTAGTTGCACGATTGAGAAGACGGCAGACTCGCGTATTAAGGGACGATATTCTGTACGTGTAGGTATCTCACTGAAATCCTGTTCTCCCATGAAAAGCTCCTGCACATCCGTCGAAACCTCATAGCAACAGGGACCAATAGCGGGACCGATGCCGACATAAATATCTTGTGGACGGCTACCGAAATGGACCTGCATAGCGGCCAGGGTAGCGAAGACAACACCACGCGCCGTGCCACGCCAACCACCGTGTGCGACGCCAATGGCCCTCTGTATGGGATCATAGAAAGCGATGGGCGTGCAGTCGGCGAACGAAAGTGCCAGCGTCACGCCGCGTTCACGAGTGATAATGGCATCACCTTTGCGTATATATGCCGCCTCCCATGCCTGATCGTAGTATGAACGCCGCGCCCAATCGGTGCGCCAGGGTGCGCCACGCTCGAAAACAGCGACATCCGCGCCATGCACGTTCCAGAGCGTGACGCCAGGGATGTCTTCCAAATTGAGTGCTTTTAATGTCAACTGACGATTTTGAATAACATTGTCAAGATCATCGCCCCCTTTGAGCGTGCCTGATGTATTGAGGCTGGCATATGGGGCCGCGCTATAGCCTCCCTGCCGTGTGAAAAGACCATGTACGACTTCTGAAAATTGTTGATACTGCTCAAATTGCAGATAACATACCGTGTTATAGTGCTGTTCGATCAAGATACCGATCCTCTCTGTTGTAATCTCAGGGTTATTGTAACATACAGCCACTTCTGAATGACATAACATCGAGGGATACATTGGCTGGAAGTAGATTTGCATGAAAAATGCATATTCAGACTGGAAAAGAAATTAAAAATAGATTTTCCTCTACATTTTTCAGAGAAATTTTTGATAAATGCAGTGTGATGAGCTTGACTTTGAGTGTTCTATCGGGTAAAGTCATTGTTGTACACGGAAAGCTTGCACGTGAGTTTTCCAGAACGTTAAAAGTTAACAAAAGGAGCTTTTTTAACAATGAACAATCTTTATGATTATGACTTTAGCAATTCGTTTGAACTGAGTGATGAAGATCTGACAGCAGTAATTGGCGCGGGCGGCTTCGGGCTTGGTGCTTGCGGTTCCTGTGGCATCGGTGGTTTTGGCATCGGACCGTTCGTCAGCGCGTTCACTAACTCTGTCGGTCTCAATCTCGCTTTTAATATGAGTCTCGCTGTTTCTCCGTCTATCAGTACTAGCTTCCTGACGGCAATCTATTAATATTCTGTTAATGTTAATGTTAATGTGAACATTGCACCCACGAGGGGTGTCTCTATATGTATGGTCCGCCGCCTCAAACGCACGTTACATGTAGTGACACCCCTTGTGGGTGTCATGCAATGAACACAAATTTGCCATTCCCACCCACACATGCATGATACAATAGCGATATCTCTGTCTTTTGCTCTCTTGAAGGATGAAACGAGAGGTAATTTTTATGGACCTGGAATCTATTCAGCAAGCTTTGCGCGAGGCGCACTTGGATGGCTGGCTTTTCTATGATTTTCGCCAATCGAATCCGATAGCTTATCAAGTGTTGGGCCTGCGCGATACTGAGATGTACACACGTCGCTGGTGCTATTTTGTTCCCGCTGAAGGTACACCAGTGGTATTGATTAGCGCGGTCGAGTCGCACGTCTTGCGTGGTTTGCCGGGGGAACGGCGCGTCTTCCGCACATGGTTGGAGATGCAACGTCTCTTGCAAGACTTGTTGTCGGTTGGTGCGCGAATTGCGATGGAATATTCACCTATGAATGCTATTCCTTATATTGCGCGTGTCGATGCCGGTACAGTCGAAATGGTACGTTCTTTTGGCGTGAATGTGGTCAGTTCGGCCAATCTGGTGCAGCGTTTTGTGGCGCAGTTGAGCGCGGAACAGATCGTGGGCCACCGCGAAGCTGGTCGCCGCCTGATCGCCGCGAAAGATCAATTGTTCGCCTGGTTGAGTGATGAGTTGCAAGCGGGGGTGAGGCTTGACGAGTATATCGTGCAGCAGCATTTTATGGCGCTGGTGCGTGAAGCCGGATTGGTGATGGATGAGCCGCCGATTATTGGTGTCAACGAGCATAGCGGCAATCCGCACTATCTGCCAACCGCTACAGAACATAGCCCGCTCCGGCGTGGCGATCTAGTGCTATTCGACTTTTGGGCGCATCTGCCACAACCTGAGAGCATCTATGCCGACTACACCTGGGTGGCCTTTGCCGGGACACGTTCCGAAATTCCTCAGCATCAACGCGACATCTTTGAGATTGTGAGTCGCGCCCGTGATAGTGGCATTGCCTATGTACGTGAGCGTCTGGCGGCTGGTGAGTTGGTTGAGGGGCGTCACGTGGACGATGTGACACGCGGAGTGATTGCGCAGACCGGTTATGCCGACTACTTTGTGCATCGTACCGGCCATAGCATCACCACCGCTGAACACGGCAACGGCGCGAATCTCGATAACTACGAAACGCAGGATGAGCGTGTCTTGCTGCCCAACACCTGTTGCTCTGTTGAGCCGGGTATCTACCTGCCCGAATTTGGCATTCGCAGCGAGGTCAACCTGCTCATTTTCGAGCATGACGCCGAAGTGACGGGTGTGCCAATCCAGAACGAGATCGTGCCGTTGATGTAAGGTATGGTAATTGATAGCATGGCACCCACAAGGGGTGCCATGCCTCATACTCTGGCTATATGCGTGCATCAGGTACGGCGTTTCTCCCACACATCCTTATTCACCAAGTTAGTCGGATGTTCGCCTTTGAGCGCCATCGCTACCTGTTCGCAGGCCATCACCTGCATACGCTTGACGCCCGCGCTGGTATACGAGGCGATGTGCGGTGTGCAGACGACGTTGGGCAGGCTGAACAGGGGATTATCCCTGCGTGGCGGCTCCGGGT
>JAJZEJ010000798.1 GCA_021828635.1 Chloroflexota bacterium | reverse complement strand
GCATGTACTCTACCCAGCGGTGCGCGTGTTTACGCAGGATCAGCAAAAGTACCCCCAGTATTTTCAACTCGAAGAATGGTTTTCTATTAACCAGGGCAATCACCGCTATGTTGTACTGGCCTACGATCCGACCTTCTTGCATTCCTTCTTCAACAACATCTTTTTTGCGCTCGTGGTGGTTCCACTACAATCGGGACTAGGATTGTTCCTGGCACTGCTGGTCAATCAGAAGCTGAAAGGGCGGAACTTCTTCCGTACCATCTATTTCAGTCCGGTCGTCACCTCAATGGTGGTAATCTCAATTGTCTGGACTTTCCTCTACGATAAGAATGTCGGGCTGATGAACCTGATGCTGAAAACAGTCTCCTTCGGGGCCATCGGACCAGTGGATTGGCTGGGGAATCCCTCCACGGCCATGTGGGCAATCATCATTATGTCAGTCTGGCAAGGAGTGGGATTGCAAATGGTGATCTTTCTGGCCGGGCTACAAGACATACCAGAACAGTTATACGAGGCCGCCAGCATTGATGGAGCAGAGTTTTGGCAGAAGTTTATCCATGTCACCCTTCCAGGACTCCGCAATGTGATGGTTTTCGTATTTATCGCAATTACCATAGCAGCGTTTCAATTGTTTACCCAGGTATTCGTCATGACAGACGGTGGCCCCAATGGAGCGACGAGTACAGTAGTGTTCAACATCGAACAACAAGGCTTCGTCGAGCAGAATATTGGTTATGCGTCGGCAATGTCAGTGATCTTTTTCCTATTCATCCTTGCTATCGCGCTCGTGCAACGGTATGCAACCCGCGAGCGGAAGGGGTAAGAACTATGCGACAACTCACACTTTCCCAAACAAGCGCAGGCCGAACCAATCGATTACGGCATCTGGTCAGTATGATTGTGCTATACGCAATCAATCTTCTGCTCGTCTTCGCCTTTATCTTTCCCATCCTGTTTATGGTGTCGGCGTCGTTCAAGCCAAGTAATCTCGTTATCTTCTCAGATCTACAATCCATCAGAGGATTTTTGCCCGTCGGCCAATTGACGCTGAACAACTACATTACGGTCTTTCAACAAAGTCCGTTTCTGCGCTTCCTCTTGAATTCGCTCGGCATGTCGGCTGTTTCCGTCATTCTAGGCGTATTCCTCAATAGCATGGCTGCCTTCGCGCTCTCACGCTTACAATGGAAAGGGCAGAAGGTCGCCCTTACCATCATTATTGCTACGCTCATCATTCCATTTGAGGCAATTGTCATCCCACTCTTGCTGCTAGTCAATAGTCTCCCCAACCTATCCATTAGCAGTAGCGGCATAGCTATAACCCAGGGTTGGTTTGACACATACCAGGTGCAAATCATTCCTTTCATTACCAGCGCCTTTTCCATTTTCCTCTTTTACCAGTTCTTCAAGGGCATCCCGGTCGAACTGGATGAAGCGGCGCTGGTTGATGGAGCAAGTTACTACCAGATCTACCGGCACATCATCATGCCCAACTCCGGGCCAGTTATGGCAACAGTGGCAATCTTCACCTTTTTGGGAAGCTGGAATTCCTTTCTATGGCCTACGATGGTCATTCAATCTGAGAGCGTCCGCCCGATAATGATCGGGATGAATTACTTTTTCCAGCAGCAAACGCAATGGGGAGTGGTAATGGCCTACGCCACTCTGGTCACATTGCCGGTGCTAGTACTCTTTCTGATCTTTCAGCGTGCCTTTATCGGCAGTATTGCTTCTAGTGGAGTCAAAGGCTAAAATGACAGATGAGTATTGTTGAATATTACTTTGGGCAGATTAAAACAGGGAGAAGTTACGTGACTGACAGCACAACGAGCGCATTCGTACAGAGGAAGAGATTGGCGAACGATCCACATCGGCCTCAATACCATTTCTTGCCGCCTGCGAACTGGATGAATGACCCCAATGGCTTAATCCAGTGGAAGGGACAATATCACCTCTTCTACCAGTACAATCCGTATGCACCTGTGCATGGGCATATCCACTGGGGACACGCGACTAGCTCCGATCTCGTTCATTGGACTGATCTGCCCATTGCTCTGACACCCACGCCTGGAAGAGCTGATGCCGACGGCTGCTGGTCTGGCTGTGCCATTAACAATCATGGCACTCCAACACTATTCTATAGTGGCGTACATCCACAGGTTGTCTGTCTGGCAACTAGCGGCGATGATCTGCTCACCTGGCACTATTATCCAGGCAATCCGGTTCTTGCAGGCCCGCCGACGGAACTGGCGGCTGATACAGGCGGTCACTTCCGCGACCCTTTTGTTTGGCACGAGAACAACTACTGGTATATGCTGATGGGTACCAAAAGAGAGGGCGTAGGTGGCATGATTCTGCTTTACCGCTCCCTTGACCTGATGAAATGGGAATATCTCCATCCCCTGCTGCTTGGAGATGCCAGCAATTTCCAGCCGACCTGGGCGGGAGTAATGTGGGAATGCCCAAATCTGCTCACCTTTGGCGATCAGCGAGTACTTATCTTTTCAGTACAAGCTGCCGAGGATAATCTACTGTATTCACTGTACGTGACTGGTACTTTTCAAGCTGAACAGTTTCTTGCCCAAAAGCAAGCAATACTAGTTCATGGAGGTTCTTTTTACGCACCTCAAATCTTCTATGACAATCAGAATCGCGCCATCATGTGTGGGTGGCTGACGGAGAATCGGAACAAGCTTCTCTACCAAGAGGCAGGGTGGGCCGGAGTGATGTCTTTACCGATCATCATAGCTCCTACATCTGAAGGTGGGTTAAGCTTTGAGCCAGTCCCTGAGCTGGCAACATTGAGAAAAAAACATTGGCACTACGAAAAGCTCGAACTGAGTGCAGCAAAAAATCATCTGCATGAGGATTGCCGAGGCAATTGTTTAGAGATTCTGGCTGAATGCCAGGCGAATCAGGATTGCGAATTGGGCTTTGGAGTGCGCTGTTCGCCTGATGGTCAGGAGCAAACACACATCGTCTATCATGCAGTATCGCAGAGTGTGTCTATCGAACGCGAGCAATCGAGTGTGAACACCGAAGTAGATCGCACCCATTGCTCGGTTGCGGTAGACATTGATCCAGGTGAGTCGCTCAAACTCCACATCTTTTTAGATAGTTCGGTGCTAGAAGTGTTCGTCAACGGTCGCTGCTATCTGGCAAGCCGTATTTATCCAGAACGTCCTGATAGCGTGGGACTCGAAGTGTTTGCTCGCAAAGGCAGTGCCAGTATCAAATCGCTCGATATTTGGCACCTGACATCCATCTGGGATGAGTAAGATGTAAAGAAGAATAGAGACGTGCAAACACATTTTTTCCTTTCTGACAATCACAGCATTACGAGAAGCGTGCGTAAGTCGTGATAGCAGAAAGGAGGCGCACGAACAAAACGTATATCGTCGCAATTTAGACATACGTTCGCTAGCTGCGCCCATGAAGGAGGCAGACAAATGAGGATATATTCAGAGAGTTAACAAGGGCTACGTGTAGACATGCTACTCCCTTAAAATAAGCCAACTTGGCAGATGAGTCTCCATATATTGTATGCTAGAGTCGTGATTCTTTCAAATCGAGGAGCTAGCATGCTTGATTTAAGCGCAATTGCCGTCGTCGATGAGCATTGTCATCCCGTACTGTCACGTCAGCAGATGGCAGTACAGGAGTTTCGTGGTTATTTTACTGAGGCGACGGATACAAGTTTTGCCGAAAAACATATGCAGCACACGGTCTATTATCTCTGGATGCTGCGTCAGTTGGCAGACCTTTATGGCTGCTCACTCGACGAAGCGGCCATTATCGCCGCGAGAAACGCCCTCTCGGCTGATGATCTGCTTAGCCACACCTTGCAAGCTACAGCCATCGACACACTGATTTTAGACCCTGCTTACCCGTTACCAGAAGAATGCTTCACGCCCGAACAGATGGGTCAGCTTGGCAAGTGTCACGTCGCCAAAATGCTGCGTCTGGAAACCGAGATGCAGAAACTGATCGTCGCCAGTGGGGACTTTGACGAGGTGGTGGAATGCTTTATGCAGATAGTACACGATGCGCGCGAGATTTGTAATTGTAGTCTCAAAAGCATCGTGGCATATCGTACTGGCCTGCAAATCGCTGAATGGAACAAAGATCAGGCATTCACTTCATTTCAAGAGGTACGCGCCGAGGCAGTACAAACTGGCACGTTGCGCATTGCTCACAAGCCACTGATTGATTACCTGCTGCACATTGCCTTTCAACAAGCCGCACAACAGCATATGCCGATCCAGTTTCACACGGGCTATGGCGATAGCGACACCGATATGCGGCTTGGCAATCCACTCCACCTGCGCGACGTGCTGGAAAAGCGTGAGTATCACACGATGCCCATTATTTTGTTGCACGAAAGCTATCCGTATAGCCAACTTGGTGCCTATCTCGCCGCCGTCTACCCGCACGTTTATTTCGACATCTCATATACCATTCCCTTCGTCGATGCTTTAGAGATGCTTGCTTTCACTCGGCAAGCATTGAGTGTAGCACCAGCTAGCAAACTACTCTTTAGCACGGATGGCATCCATGTTCCAGAGATGCATTGGGCCGGTGCGGTGCGTGGGCGACGCATTATCGCGCAGGTGCTACAAGAGATGATTGATGCTGATGAGCTTGACGAAGAGCAAGCCTATCGTCTAGCTCGTTTGATCTTGCGTGACAATGCGTATAGTGTTTATCAACTGTAATATTATTTCACCGGTCGCGGCAGCACGCGCTGGCAGATGAGGAGGTCACGATGCCTGAATATCTCTGGACAGGAAACTCTGCCCCGTTTCGCGTGAGTGTCTATGCAGTCATTTTTGAACGTGGGAAAGTGCTGCTAGCTCATCGCAGAGACATCGATTGGTGGAATCTCCCAGGCGGCGGCATGGAAGCAGGCGAAACTGTCGAGGAGGCTATGAGACGCGAGGTACGCGAAGAGACAGGCTTGGAGGTAGCGGTTGAAAAGCTGGTTGGTGTCTACTCCAAGCCGCAAAAAGACGAAGTTGTGCTAGCCTTGCGTTGCCGCATCATAGGTGGCACACCCACAGCCACCGAGGAGTCACGCGAATGCCGCTTCTTCGATCCCGATGCCATGCCCATCAACACGCTACCCAAGCATCGACAGCGTGTTATGGACGCCCTGAGTGATCTGTCCTATGCAATCATGCGAGATCAGCGTGCTACCTCCGAGGAAGATCAGAAATTACCACCGGATTAATAAAAGGTGAAAGTCCCGTAGGGACGTGATTTATCCCGTCCGAACCACTGATTCGTGCGATTCTAGTGGGCAAACGCGATTCCAGACCACATTGACCCATGCATTCAACACGAATAACGGATTCGGACGGAATAAATCACGTCCCTACAGAATCTCTATATAGTTAGTAGAACTACGCAATCTACAGGTCCAATCTCCACGTGCTTCTCTACTCGCTCATTATTCAGCAACGATACAAACTGCCCTTCGGGAAGGTGTACCTGTTGTACCTGCTCACTGTGATTAAGCAAGAAGTACACTTCACGGCCATCGGCCAGCATGCGCTTCGTTACTTCGACACTGGCAGGGGATGTGAGAACGGGTGAGACTTGCGCTAGTTCACTCAAGTGATGGGTCAGACGGGCGAGTAGTGCATTATCAGGCTGTGTAGCAAGATAGCAGGCATGTCCCTGTCCATATTTATGCATGGTGAGAGCAGGCTGGTTGGCGTAGTAATCATGGGCAAAGACACCTAACGCCTGTGCGCCTTCGAGATGCACCCATTCACCCCAGAGCGTGCAGGGATAGCTTCCGCTTAACTCGCCTTCGCGCACTACTACCTGATTCGTCATCTCTGGCGTCCAGGGATCGAACTCTTCCACATAAATACCTAGCAACTTGCGCAGTTCGCCAGGATAGCCACCCAGCTTGACATGGTTGTCCTGATCGACAATGCCACTAAAGTATGTGGTCAGCAATGTGCCGCCGCGCTCCACAAATTGTGCCAGATTTTGCGCTACGCCAGGACGTAGCATGTAGAGTAATGGCACAACGACTAGCCGATACTGGCTAAGGTCGCTATCAGGTGCTACAACATCAACAGCGAGGTTCTGGTCGTGCAGCGCGTGATAGTATGTTTTGAGATGTTCCCAGTAGCGCAGACGATTACTAGGGCCAGGAAGATACTCAACCGCCCACCAGTTCTGCCAGTCCATCAAGAGCGCCACGTCGGCATGGACACGCGCATTGGCAACGGTAGAGGAGAGACGTTCCAATTCACCGCCAACCTGTGCCACTTGCTGGAAGATGCGTGTATGCTCGCTGCCTTCGTGTGAGACAACGGCGCTATGGAACATCTCAGAGCCAGCTTGTGATTGTCGCCACTGGAAAAACAACACACCATCGGCACCATGTGCCAGCGCCTGCATACTGTGTAAGCGCATTCGTCCTGGCCGCTTGTGCGGATTCTGCGCCATCCAGTTCACTTGGCTCGAACTCTGCTCCATCACTAGATGTGGCTGTCCATTTTTGAGGGAGCGCATCAGGTCATGTGACAGCGCCGTCTCCCAGGCTGGAGCCGCAATAGGGGGATACATATCGAATGAGACAACATCCATGTGCGAGGCCCACGCGAAACCATCGACCGGCTTAAAGGCAACCATCAGGTTAGTCGTCAACGGCACATTGGGCGTGATAGTACGTAGAGTATCTTCTTCCACACGATAGCAACCGAGCAGAGAGTCCGACATAAAGCGCCAGTAATCTACTACCTGCGTCGGATTATTTTGCGCGGGCGAGATACGCGGAGGGAGAATATCCAGCCAGTCGTAGTAACGCTGGCTCCAGAAATTCGTAGCCCAGGCATCATTGAGCGCATCTAGTGTCTGATAGCGTTCCTGCAACCAGAGACGAAAGGCGGCGACACAATTGTCGCAATAGCACTGGCTGACATGGCAACCATATTCGTTGTTGATATGCCACATTTTGAGCGCGGGATGCTGTGCGTAACGCTCGGCCAGGCGTCGCACCAGTTCAGCCGCCTTGCGTCGATAATCAGGACTATTGGGACAGTAGTGCTGACGCGAACCATGACTCATACGCACACCCTCGCGCGTCACTGGTAGCATGGATGGATAAAGTCGGCTCATCCAGGTCGGCGGAGAAGCAGTACCCGTGGCAAGATCAGCCATAATGCCATGCTGCTCCAGCATATCCATAATGCGATCAAGCTGAATAAACGTGTAATGGTCAGACGACGGCTCCAGTAAAGCCCAGGAGAAAATATTGACCGAGACCATATTGACGTGCGCCAGTTTACTCAA
>JAJZEJ010000255.1 GCA_021828635.1 Chloroflexota bacterium | reverse complement strand
AAGATGAAGAAGCTTCTTTCAAACAAGAGCCTATTTTTTGTGCAGTTTTTTCTAGAGCCTCATCAAGCACAGTGAAATCAATCACGTCGAATCCTCGCACCTCGCCTTCGATGATGGCTTCTCGAAAACGTCGTCTAGATGTATCTCTCATGCTTCTGTCCCACTCGAACATCTCATACAATATCTCGTAGTCCTTAATACGGGTAACAAACCACTTTTCAGGCTTTTTGGTCTCTAAAGAAGCCTGAATATACTGTGCAGCAATATATCGTGCAGCGGTTGATTTACCGCACCCAGGTCTTCCCAACGCAAACAACACTTGCGATGAACGCAGTACATCTATCATAACAAACACGCATTCTATCAATGATTATATGCACATGATGTGCAAACACAGCTATGTTACACTACTTGTTATCTACAGACACGAAAAATATGAATCAAAGATGATAGCCTTTATTGATGCTGGGTAAAACATTAAGTTTTACTGCATATGTCTGCCTCTTGATAATTCGTGGGGATAAAGCAGTCGAGGCATACAACATGCTAGACTATTCTAGGAGGCCAGCGAGCGTAACTACGAGTCGTTGGTTCCCAGGAAAATACGACATTGCCGCCATCATCTCTAGCTAAATTAAGAGGAGTATCCAGGCCAAAGAGGATCAGCGTCTTCACTTCATCAACAGCATTTACTGGTATATAGCGAGCAAGAACCTCAGCCAGTTTCGTAAAGAGGTAAGAGGTTACACCGAGACGCACTGTGATTGCAGGAATCTCCAACATACGACCTGAAGGAGTCACTTGCTCTGGATACACTTTTAGCGCATCCAATTTATATGTTCCTGCCAATGACAGCCTTAGTTGCTCGGCAATCTTGCGGGCGCGTTCGAGCGGTACTCCATCCAGCATGATATAGAAACGATCAGCGTAGATGTGGTACACGTGACAATCAGCATATTCTTTCGCCAATGCTTTTAGTGTATCTTTTATTTTTATGCCAACCTCCAAACTCAGGTTATGCACCATACGATCACCGTAGCTGTTCGCCAACTGGCTCTGTTGGTCAACATCGACACTGATAAAAGATACGGCTTCTTCGTTCACTCCTTCCGCATCATGTACATGATATTTGTTAAAATCTATGGCCACTGAGTCAGCACTTAGCATACCTCTCGATTGAGCCATCAAAATGCCATGCAGGAGCTTTTCAATATCTCTCCTGAACTGTTCCTCAGTAAGAATATCGGTAAAGAAGGTAAAAAATGTATCTACAACTGTTGGATTAGTCACCACATCAGAAAGTTTTCTATTGAATTGCCTCTGTACATTAAATGTGCGTAGCCGCTCCTCCGCGATGCGTGCTATCATGCGTAACACGCGCAAATTATCCTCGGAAAATGCATTGGACTCTTCTGAAGCTATATATATTGCGCCAATAGGTAGTCCATCCTCGCCCCCTATTGGAAGTGCCACGGCAGAATGAATTTCTCCTTCGCGCTCCCACAAAGCAATAGTAGAACCATCAGACCCCTGACGCCTAATATTGCGGCGTACCACAATTGTCCCACTTTGGAAGGCGCGGATGCTAAGGCCAACAACACTGCCTTGTGGATGTACAGTAACACCCACTCTATGTGGTGAATCCTTGCTATTCGCACGCACAATTAGATTGCGTTGATATAGAGGTAAAAAGGAGTCATCAGGTAATAGCATACAGCAAAACTTCCATAATGGTCTATCCTTATTCGTCTTTCCTCCTATCTCAACAATAATGTCTGCAAGCTTGTTTAGCAAAGCATCCGTCATATCAGCTCGACTAAAATCCACATTAGGATGAACAATATCACGAAATCCTTCACCCAGATAGCTATACCAGTGATCAGCTTCTTTATAGAGTGGTGCCAATAGCACACGAATAGTATAGATTGTTGCAGTATCAAGCTCTATATTCCTGGTATCACGTTGTAATACAACATAGGTATTATCTTGAGGTTTGCTCTCTTCGCTACTCCGCAAGCCTCTGACACGAAAATCGCTGGGATAGGCAAACGAGGGGGCGAAGTCATAAAAAGTATAAAATGAACCACTTTTCCCTAACCAGCAGACGAGACTTGGGCCAAGTGTTGACAATTCACTTGATTCCAGTTTATTTATAGCTGCCTGTTGCATTCGAAGTGGTAGAATCAAACCAGCAATCGTATTTGGAATATTTTCACAAATTAAAGAGAGAGAGATTTGTAAAACATGTGATACATAAAAACGCCAGAAACCCTGCTCATTTGCTTCATCCACACGTTGATCGATAGATAATACTTTTACTCGTGCCTTTGCCTGCGATTGATTTTGAACAATTTCTCCCCATACCTCATCTATGTTAGACGGGATATCATTAATACTATAACCTTCATCTAGCAGGACACGAATAATGGCTAGTTTATTCAACTCAGTAATAGAATATTGCCGTTGCCCACTACTACTCCCTTGTTCACTGCTTTTTGAGCGCACAGAACTGAGCAGACCAGATTTATCCCATTCGCGCAACTTCGTTTCATTGAATCCAAAGTGTCTAGCGACGCGCCCGATAGTGACCAGAGCCTCGGTCTGCACACTCTTTTGATAGTTCAGAATACTATCTTGTATTTCTCTTCTTTTTAGAAAATCTTCAATTTTATCTGAAGGAAACTTATCTATCGCCATTGCCTTCACCCAAAATCTCTCTACCAGAGAGACGTATTCACTAGCCTACTATCAATCGGAAAGTTTGTCATGATTTTCTTCATTACCTTGTTAATTATCATTCCCCTTACCAATATCCTGCTAGACGTATGACAATTATCGCAGGTAACATCTAGGAAATTTATACCATATATTCTAAACGTTGCACAAGTCAAATTTATTGGACAACTTATATTTATGGCTTCTTGTCTCTTCATTACACAAGCTCTAGATTCCTCTGATACTATTCAGATAACCTATTTTTTTATGGCGTTTATTTTTTAAGTTATCTGAGATTTAACAGATTTTTAATCATATTTCCTCATAATACTCTTGACTTATTCCGTCTTATCTATTATCATAATATTATAACAGAAACTTTACTTTGGCAAACTTATCTTAATATAGCTTACCTCGTATCCGTCTTAGTAATTTAAGAGAGTATGATACCTACCACAGAGTCTTGGCAGGTTTTCTACCGAAAGAGTGGTGCATGTTCGGACAGAGTTAGTTGGCCTGTAATCGCAGGAGGATTTCCATCATGGAACAAAATATCTCATCATCACAGCATCTGGTTGGGTCGCTGCTCAGTGAGCAGCAGTGGAAGGATTTGGAGCGCAGGCTCTTTGCGCGTACCTTTCATTTTATCCATCGTTTGCAGGTACCAGCCTGGCGTGGGCAAGAAGAGGATCTGGCCCACGATATCGTGCAGACCACGTTAGAACGCGCTATCATCCGTCTGAGACAGGCCGCTGCTGGAGAAGCTACGCCTATTGCATCACTGCCAGGTTTTTGCTGGACGACTGCCCACAATCACTGCCTTGACCTTAAAAGGCATGAGCAACGCCTGATTCGCCTGTATACGTATACAGATCAGCCGCGTTGGGATTTAGAAGAACAACTCTCAGCAGGCTATGACCCCATTGGCGACATCATCGAACAAATAGCCCAGACATCATCGCTGGCGGTCGTCGCCCATCTAATTGTCACACTCCCGAACGGGCAGCGAACAGCACTGCTCATTAATCTGGCGTACTTGTCATTCCCTTACTTTAGTAATGAACAAACACCGCTGGAAACCGCACTCAGGCATGTCGGTATTACACTACGTGATTATGTATCAATGTATCCTGTTGATGCCAAGCAAAAGAATCGCTACGCATCTTCTCTTTCGCTGGCGTATAAAAAGCTTCGTCATCTGGCAAAAAGCCTGGCTTGTAGTGAAAGCTTTGTAGCCTGAGTCTGAGCTACGGTCACCTCAACCGATGAATGACCTACCTCCTACTAGCATAATTTGGAGGACAAGCATGAAAGACAAGCTTCCTCTCTCGGTCGCGCTGGCTGGCATCGCGCTCTGCCTGGCGGTCTGGCTCTTTCAAGCCACACCAACCCTGCTTCAGGCACTCGGCCCTCTATTGCCGCCTTTCGCGCAATTTCTGGCCGCCTTTGGCCTGTTGACACTGATCGTCTTTGTATGCCTCCTCTTGAGTTGGGCCTTCGCGGCATTAAATGATCGCTATCACTTCTACCGTACACGCCGCCACTACCGCGAAATACAGTTGCGTTTGCAGTGGCATCATCTGGTACGGCAACTGCCACGCTACTACCGCGATCAAGGCATTGCAGATACCTATCTGAAAGCTTTGCACAACCACCTGTTCGATACGCCTTCACGCAAGAAAGATAAGGCGCACTAACGAGTTACACGCAGAGACAGAGTACCCTATCCGCAAGGAATATTCTGTCTCCGCATATAAAGTTTTGACACTCATCCCTGTGGTACAATGGGGCTACCGCTTTTTTTTGTATAGATAATGGATACTCTCCAGCACGACGCTCTACAAAGGGATAATTTACACATGGCAGAGACAGCACCATACGCGACACGCTACCTACCATACCTCCAAAACGCACAACCAACCATGCTCGAACGGCTCGCAACGCTGGTCAATATCGACTCTGGTACCGGTCAGGTAGAGGGCATCAATCGCATTATCGCGCTCCTGGCCCAATGGCTAGACGAGTTTGGTTTCATCATCACACTGCACGAGTCGGATGGTCTGGGCAAAAATCTGGTGGCGCGTCATCGTGGGCTGGGCCAGCAACGACTCTTGCTTGTCGGTCACATCGATACTGTCTATCCTGCTAGTTCTACCACAAGTAACCCATTTACTATCCATGATGACACAGCTTATGGGCCAGGCGTGATTGACATGAAATCAGGCATTATCATGGGCATTTCCGCTCTGCAAGCTCTGCTAGCAGCAGGTTTTACACAGTATGGACAGCTCTGTTTTGTGATCAATAATGATGAAGAGGTAGGCTCTCCTGCTAGTACAGCACTCATTCGTGATATCGCCGCTACAATTGATGTCGGACTGGTGCTAGAACCTTCACGCGCCGAGCATGTGCTGACCAGAGCGCGTAAAGGCTCCGATAAATATATACTTGAGGTGCGTGGTGTGCCAGCTCATTCGGGCGCGGAACCGCATAAAGGGCGCTCGGCAGTCATAGAGCTAGCCTATAAGATGATCGCCATCCACAATCTGAATACCCTCTTCCCCGGCGTCACTTGTAATGTGACGCGCATTAGCAGCAGTGAGCAACTGAATGTTATTCCAGACATGGCACGCTGTCATATTTCAGTACGTGCCTTTACTACCGAACACCTGGATATGGCGGCAGAGGCATTAGAACGCATTACGGCTGGTTGTAGCATCCCCGGCACCAGTACCATCCTGACGCGCACCCCTAGTCGGCGTCCCTATCGCACTACGCCCGCATTGCAGCATCTGATTGAGCTAGCCCAACTTGAAGGCCAGAGTCTGGGCTGGGAGATGATCGCCGAGGGCAAAGGCGGCGTCTCCGATGCCAACACACTGATGGAAATGGACGTACCAACATTGGACAGTCTGGGTCCGGTGGGGGGCCATATGCATGATCTAAATAAAGAGTTTTTGCATGTGGATTCGCTGGTTACACGCGGCGCTCTCCTGGCTGGTTTGATCGAACATATCTGTTTAGCAAACGATAAATAATCAGCACTGGCAAAATTGCCAGGAAGAAAACTGTGCATTTGCATGGCGCACATTGTCTGCAACGTTCGCTATACTTCGTAGGGACGTAATTCATCACGCCCTACACCCTCGTCGAGCGACGAACAGGACGTGATAAATCATGCCCCTACCGATTGACACGGTAGTCATGGGTTGGGAATAAACGATATATCGGTTTCTGTTATCAGATGATAAAGAAACCAATCAGTCATCACAAACACATTCACACATAGGAGATAAACAACAGTGATGAGAAATGGGGATAAACATACTCATTTGTGTGTAACTCTACCATGCTCCTCATCCTTGACGCTTTGTTACACATGTGATACAATGCCAACATGGATAACAAAGATTACTCGCATATGCGAGTCCTTAAAACGACCCAACGCAACCTCAAGATACTCTCTGCCCTCCTGGGTGAGAGTATGTTGGACACCCTTGAGCGGCTGGTTACTCAAGAACTTGATCGTGTGCAGAAAGGACGCCACAATGCTGCTTTGCAAAAAGATCAAGGTACAGGTGAGTGAGCAGGATGCCGCAACCCTTGAATGGATGCAAGGCAAGTGCAGAGGCTTGTACAACTGGTGGGTGATGAAACTCAGAGACGGTGAAAAGTGGAATGTCAACGCCTGTAAGAAGACCCTTGCGGAAAGCCGCGTCCATGACCCCGAACTGAACGATGTGTACGGCAAACTGCTGGCAGAGGTGTACTTTCGTCTGGATAACGCGATGCAAGCCTTTTTCCGGCGTGTGCAGAATGGTGAAACCCCTGGCTTCCCAAGAGTGCGCCCACGCCACTGCTTTTTCACCCTGGTCTATCCTGCCATGTATCTCAAGCTCGAAGGCGACAAGCTGATCTTGCCTACCGCAGGCAAAGGCAATCACAAGCGGTTCCCGACCATCGTGGCACAGCTTACAGAGACACCGCCTGCATCCTTCAAAGAGGTTGCCATCAGTCGAGATGGGCGGGGTGACTACTATGCCTCCTTCCCGTATCAGGTTGAGGAAGCACCAAAGCGGGATGAGGCTACCGTTGTTGCCTTTGACTTGGGCATCAAGACATTGGCAACTGGCGTCAATGAGCAGGGACGTGTCTATCATATCGGTGGCTTTAAAGGCGGCAAATGGTACAATAAACAACTCGACAAGATCAGGTCAAAACGTGACAAGTGTAAGAAAAAGTCACGTCGCTCCATCCATCTGAGCAAGGTCTACAAGCGCGTCTCGCAAAAGAAGCGCAACAAGCAACAGGATAGCTTGCATAAAGCATCCCACTTGGTAAGCCACACACTGGTTGAGAGAACCGTGGTGGTTGGCGACCTCTCACAACGACAAATGGTCATGAAAGAGCATCGAGAGCGCAAGAAAGCCCTCAATCGGGCCGTGTACAATGATTGGGGCTTGTACACCTTCACACACATGCTCACCTACAAATGCCAGTTGTCGGGCAAAGAGCTTGTCTTCTTAGATGAACGCAATACCTCAAAAGCTTGTTCAGCATGCGGTAATCTCCAACCAATGCCCCTGCACAAGCGCACGTAT
>JAJZEJ010000415.1 GCA_021828635.1 Chloroflexota bacterium | reverse complement strand
ACTGATGCGTGGCAGGTGATGTACCGCGCACTGCACATAGCTACGACCCGAACGCTTGAGCTTATAGAGCATTTCAGCGTTAATCATGGCCCCGCGCGTCTCTAAGGGAGAGTGCTGGATAAAGTCGGTGTGATAGAGTTTGAAGGCACAGTCAATATCGCGTACATACACGCCGAGGATGGCGGCGACCAGCAATTTCCATCCACGGGCATTTAAGGTACGTAGCCAGCTATCTTGCCGCGCTAATCGATAGCCCAGGACAGCATCATAACGTTCAATCGATGGGAAGAAGGCAGCCAGATCACGGATATCAAATTGTCCGTCAGAATCCATGAAAAAAGTCAGTTCTTTGCTGGCTGCCGTGAAACCACTCACCAGAGCCGCGCCATAGCCTTGATTAACGTCGTGCTGCACCAATCTTACCCGTGCATCATGCTCAGCTATCTCCTCGACTATCGCTCGTGTCTGATCGCGGCTACCATCATTGATGACGATCACCTCGAAATCCTCGACCCACAGTTGAAGCGTATTGACAGCGTGCTGAATGGTAGTCGCAATGACCTCTTCCTCGTTATAAGCCGGTAAAACAACGGAGAGGCTTTTGTGGGTTAAAAATGTCTCATTCTCGTGCTGAGACGCGGGCGCATAGTCGTATCTCATAATCGCCTCTTTATCTTCGCGTACACGTAGCGAAAGCGTTTTTCTTGCTCCATAGAACTGGTTGTGTGATCGAGATGCCTCAGCTCTTCCCGTAAAAACCCAGAGTCGCATGCCGCCGTAGGAGATAGCCGCCGAACCAACTACTGCGCACAATTTAGCGATATTTACCCATAGCAAGGTATTACTTTCAAGGGCATGCAGTTCATGGGTTGTTATGTTCAACAGTATATCATTGCAGATAACACCCGCAATATTGACGATGATAAAAAGTAAAACCTCACTCTTCGCCGCCTTTCTTGTTTGACGAAATGTCCAGTATTTATTCAAAATAAAGCTGTTCACCGCGCCGCAAGTATATGCGACCGTATTGTATAGTAAGAGTAACCATGTATTTTTTGTTGGCAATGTGAACAGCAGAATGTTCAAGACAAGGAGATCGATAGCAACATTCGAGATGCCAACGATGCCGAAACGTGCCATCTGCCAGAACGTACCATGATAGTGCCTTCCTTTCCGAACAATCTGTAAGAACGGTTCTGTCTCAAGCTCAGTTATATCAGCTAGATTTGCCACGGGCAGACTCCTTTTGTGGGCGTGAAGTCTTCATCCCCGATGAGCATCATGGTTGGATGCTCACCGAGTCGAAGGTGACGACACTCAGTGCGGCGGGCGTGTGAGAAGTGACCGCCAGTCCGGCCATGAGCGGACCATTCATAGCGAGAGTCTGCGTTGACCCAATGACAGGTATCCAGACGATACCATCTTGTGAAACATAAGCAGTGAACGTACTACCAACGCGCACGATGCGCAGGTAGATTGGCATCTGATAGCTTAACGGCAGTTTGTATTCACCCGTTGGACCACCTTGTTGGACGCGCCATTGCACCTGAATACCATTCTGTGGTTCCGCGAAGATCGCATAGTACGGTGCGTTATCGGTAGTCCCCGCGCGAATCATTGGGCCAAACTTGGAATTGGGATTGAACAGTTCTGTGGTTTGCGAGACGACGTGGGCGCTAATACTGCCATCACCAGCCATTGTCTGCCAGACGTAGTGGAATTGATCGATAGGGTTGAAAATGTCGAAGCCGCCGCCCGCGACGGTCCATGTACCACTGTTCGCGTTATACATCTGGCTACCGGCAGGCGTCGGATAGCCGATGTCAGCGCAATTCCAATCAGTTGGGCAGGCGGTGGGTGCTGGAGCAGCCGTGTTGGTGACACTGACATGATCGAAGACATCCGTTGCGAGCGTCGTTGGCACGTGCGATGAAGCGGCCAGTCCACCAACGGCGGCGTTAGCCATGTTGATCATCTGAATGGAGTCGGTATTTGCTGTCCAGTTGAGACCATCGGATGACGTATAGGTCGTGAAAATGTTGTTCCAGCGTTCAATCTTGAGATAGATCGGAAAATCGACGGTTGGGTCAGTCAAAAGAACCTGCGGTTGCAATCCTGGTAACGCACGATACTGAATCAGCAGGCCATCAGCAGGCGTGATGAAAGCTCCATAGTAGGCAGCGTTAGAAGCAGTGCCACCGCGTATCATGATCCCAGATTTAGCCTCCGGGTTAGTATCAGCGGGAGAAACAATGCGTGCGCTGACCGTGCCATCACCACTGAATGCCTGACCGACGAAGTGAAACTGGTCGTGTACATTCCAGATATCTGTTCCCGCCCCTTTAAGTGTCCAGGTACCGTTATGAAAACTCTGCCCACCTACGCGCAGAGGATTGCCGATATCAAGACACTGCCAACCCTGCACGCAAGCACTAGTTGAAGGCGTTGCCACCGGTGTATTCGTCAGTGTATTGCCGATGCTGACATGATCGAACGTCGCAGTAATCGCGGTGCTGTTAGTGCCAGAGGCCACAAACAGGCCAGCTTGAACTTGCGCCGGCAGCACGAGCGTTACCGAACTGCCCGGAATCAGCGTATAATGCGTGCCGTCATTTGAGGTCGCGGCACTGAAACGGTCGCCGTTGCGCTGTATCTCGATATAGTGCGCCTGTTGCACCTGTGATGCCTGTTGAGTAATGGTCAACCCGCCGTTAAAGGCAGTACGGTATTGCACAACAATGTCGCCATTGGCGGCCAGAAACACGTCATACAGTGGCGAACCGGCATCCAGACTCTGGCGCACCATTAAGCCAACTTGGGCCTGCCCTGGTGCATGAGTCGGCAATTGCACATGTGCTTGCAGTTGCGTGTCGCCGCTCACCGCTTGCGCATCAAAACGTAGCTGATCGGTAACATTCGCCGTTCCCATACCATCGCTGGTCAGAGTCCAGGTCGTGCTGGATGCATGTGTCTCTTGCCCGCTGCCCGTTGCGGCCCCTACATCCTGACAAGACCAGCCGCTTGGACACTGCTGCGTGGTAGTAGAGGTAGAGGCAGAAGAAGTGGCATTCAAGCCAAAGGAGTAGATGTAGCCATCCAGTGAACCGATAAAAATTCGTCCATGTGAGACCGCCGCCGCGCCGTAGATATCATTGCCGGTCTGATAGCTATAGAGGCGCTGCCCCGTCTGTGCGTTCAGCACTTCCATCACCTGCCCCTCACCGTCGATGAGCAGGCCATTGACATAAACCAGGGCTGCCAGGATCGTAGCAGGGGTAGGATGTTGCCAGAGATACTTACCGGTAGCGGGATCAATGGCGCGTACCGCGCCCGAATAGCCTATACCTCCAATTTGCGTATTACCACCAGCCATAAAAAGCATCCCACCGCCGTAAGTTCCTGATGAGACGCTTCCATTGCCACACGGTGGGCAATCACCGCCGATATAAGCAGGAAGCTCCCAGATTGGTCCGGCACTGATATTGTTGCGGTTGAAAGCATAGATAAAACCATTCTTATTGTTGGCGACAACCAGTTTCTGCCCTTCTTTATCGGTAAAGAGGATGGGTGTCCCACCCCAATCCGAGTCTATGCCCGACTGTGAGAACGGTGTCTGCCAACTTCCCTTGACTGCCAGTGTTGAAGCATTGAGGGCGAGGATCGCCTGTGCCAGTGGTTGGTCGATCTCTGACATATTGCCTGTGGTCAGATACAGCGTATTGGTGGTGGGATCAACTGAGGGCGAACTCCAGATACCGCCGCCTTCTTGTCCATTCGGTACTATGTCGAGCGTTTTGATAATCTGGTGTTGTTGAAGATTGACAAGCAGCAGCTTACCCTGTGTCAGAGGGTTATCACAGTCGCTCGCCACGCCGATATAGGCCATCCCATTGTAGATCAATGGGCTAGACCAATTGTAGTAGCCAACAGCAGCATTATTATTGCCTGTAAAGACGCGCCAGAGAACCTGACCGGTGGCGGCACTGAGCGCGTACCAGTAAGAGTCACCACCCCCAACGTAAACGACGCCGTTTTGCACGGTGGCCGTTGAGGTGATGCCTGTTGTTTCAGGTACACAACGCGCGTCGGTAATGCCCAGATACGTCTTCCACTGCAACGCGCCGGTCAAAGCGTCCAGAGCATATTCATAGCCGTCCCAGGAGCCGACGTAGACGGTACCATTCACAATCACCGGCTCCGCCGCGATCCCTCCACCAGTTTTGAAAGCCCACTGCTTTGCCAGTTGTGATGCATTGCTGGTAGAGAGAATCGTCTCGTTGCTGGCATTCGATGTCCGTTCTATATCGTGCATGTAGGTGGGCAAATTTCCGCCCTCGGTTGCCGCCAGTCCTTGCAGTGTTTTCGCCTGCGGTGTCAATGCTACCACAGAAACAAAGGCTATCGTAATGGCAACAGCCAGCGTTGCCAGAAGCCAGAGAAAACGTTGATGCTGCTTTTGCATAAAAGCGAAACACTTTCTGTTCTTCTATCCAGAGATACATATAAACACATGAAAATACTACATCATCAAGATTCATTTGACAGGTATTATGCCCGCTATCAGGTGAGTATTGCTGGTGTGAATGAAAGAGCTGGACCGGTGTTGACGCACTGGCTATTCTGGGTTAGCAGGTAGGTTGGAATAGGGCGCGTAGGGAAGGACAGGCCATTGCGATGATAGAGGCTCAGACCGTTGGGTTCTTCGAGATCGCGTGTAAATTCGGTTGCCAGTTTTGTTCCCAATGTCTGCGCTACGATATCGTGTGGATCAGTTGGATTCGCAATCACCCAATCGACAGATTGCGCCGGATGAGCTAGCGCCTGTTGCCAGAGCGAGCCAGAGCCTTCATAGATGGTATTCTTGAAATCGATATTGGCCTCTGGATTCAACGCATCAATTTTGGTGGAGTAGAGGTCTTCTAAGATCAGACCACCATTGTAGTGTTGCGCCAGGAAGATAATCAAAGGGTGCGAATGCGCACAATCCAGGCCGAATTGACCATCTTGCAAGGAGACAATGCCCCCTGTTGTGGTCAAAATCGTCTGTCCGATAACGAGACCTATTAGTATAACCTGAATAGCGCCCAGGGTGAAAGTGTGCAGACGCCCCAACGAGATACGGCTTGCCAACACGGCGATGAAGATGGCGCATGGTACGACCATTTCGACACCATAGCGTGCATTGTAAAGCTGATGTGAGAAGCTTGGTGAGACCGCGCCAGGAACATAGAGCGCCGCCTGCCCACCGTAGAGCGCAATGACATAGAACGCGAAAGGTGAAAGAAAGGAGAGACCAGCCAGCATCTCCGGCGTCAATCCGCGCCTGATGATAAAGAGAACAATGGCTAGAACCGCCAGCACGAAAATGATTGGCCCCACATTCGCCATTGAATCGATGGTATAGTAGCGAATAGATTGCCAGAGATTATGATAGGTAAAGAGAATATGCGCCTGAATCAGTGCTTGCTGCATTGCCTGCGAGGAGTATGGGCCATTCTGGAAATAGAGAGGGCTGCCGAAGATCAGCCAGCACCAGATAAACCAGAGCAGTCCACCCAGGCCACCAATGGTGCCAAAAACAAGCAGGTTGCCCTCGATCTGTCCCCAACGCTGTCGCTTGAGCCAACCGATAGGTATGAGCATGAGCAGGAAGGTTACATAGAGAAACCAACCGTCATAGCGTGCCAACGTAGCAAGAAACGTCGCGCCTCCAGCCAGTATCAAGTAATACAATTGATCTTCCTGCACCCAGGCCAGAAAGTAGTAGGAAGCTGCCGTGAGAGTGGCAATCAGCACCGGTTCGGTCATCGGCGTTGTTTGCAAGTACAGCACATTGGGATTGAGAATGAAGACCAGCGCACCGATAAAACTGGCCCGACTATCCCTGGTCAGTCGGCGTACCGTCATGAAGAGATAGATTGATGCAATAATGTAGCAGATCATCGAAGGAATGCTACCGGCTAGTCCAGTGCGCCACAGATAGGCATTCCAGATAAACGGCAACATAATGATATGCGGCAAGGGTAGCCAAACGCCACCAAACTGCGCCAGGCCCGGTGTCAGACTATCGACAATGCGCCGTGCAATCAACATATGCGCATAAGCATCGCCATAAATGAGAATTTGATGCGTCTGATAGTAGTACCAGAACGAGACAATACTGGCAATATAGGCTACTAAGAGTGTTGCGGTCATCCAGGGATCGCGCGGGATAATCCGCCACGAATGCTCCTGCGGCTTTTTTAAGAATGCTGTGACAGCCGCCAGATCGACAAAATCCTCCTCTTCTTGCGGAATGACCAGCGTCGAAGTGGATGGAGAGCGTCGGTGAGAAATACGCGAGACTTGTACGCTCTCTTTCTTCACCTCGTGGGTGTAAGAGTGCAGTCTTGGCGGAACGACTTCCCCTTCTTGTATGCGTTCATCCTTACCGCGCTCTTGAGGCTCCATTGTCATGCTACTCGCTCCTTATTGCTCCTGCATCTGCTCACATATGCTTCATATAGAGTCCAACAATGCTCTTGAGAAGGTTTATGTGAGTATATTGCGCTTCCGAGAGCCAGATAAGTCTTTTGAAGTGCAGTATCACCTCTGAACCATGGGAAGGATGATACCACAAATATCTGTTACCATTCATTTTCCAACGTCTCCTCAGGTTGATCCTGCTCAATGGCTGGCTCAGGTGTCACCGGTACATTCTCATTAGAGGGGATAGGAGTATTCAGACGCACTACAGGGATGTGTGGATTGGTACGGATTTTCACGCGCATCCGTTTTTCCGTGATCTCAAGCTCGACATCATCAGAAGAGACAGAGAGATTTGAAGATGTACTGGTCGAGATCATCTCGATTTCCTGCGCCAGTTCCTGCCTCAGTGGCAAGGTGAGGTTGCTAGCTGCGAAAGACGCTGCGGTAGACTGGCGCATGGTGAGTTGCTTCACCTGCTCCAATTCTTCCTGCACACTTGAGGAGGCGTGCAGATGCAAACCGTGATGCGTTTTTTCCCAGTGATGCGGTTTGAAGATCAGTTGGTAAAAGGCGATATAAGCGGCTACACTCATGAGCAACCAGTAAAGCGGGGTGAGCAGCGCCCATTTCGCTAACGTGTAGTAGCCACGTTTCATACAGCCAACGACATGAGAGTACATATAGAAGAAGTTGCCAAAGATGAAACAGGCCATACCAGCGTAGAGTACTGGTGTGGGGAATAAAGTATGGTACAACGTCACCGGCTGCAAGAGAATATAGGCAATCAGGAGAGCCAGCATGAGCGGATTGAAGAAGAGTGCCGCGACTTTGCCGCCAATAAAGAGTTGCAAGGCCACAAATTCACTGAAGCGACCGGAACGAAGATACATGGTTGGATTACGCATGTAGACGAGGTAGGTCTGCATGTAACCTTT
>JAJZEJ010000128.1 GCA_021828635.1 Chloroflexota bacterium | reverse complement strand
GGATCAGGAACCTTCTCGATGTTATCTCATCTCAAGAAATACCCCTTTAATATCAGTACAGTCGTGACCATGTCCGATAGCGGTGGGAGTTCGCGTATGCTCATGGACGAGTTTCGCCGCCAATTGCCCCTGGGCGACCTGCGCATGTCGTTGGTGGCACTGGCACGCAACGGTGCATTGTGGCGCGAGATATTTATGCATCGTTTTGAGCGTAGTAGTAACGAAGATGATGTGACAACCCATAATCGCGTTGGAGGTGTAGGAGGACATAGCCTGGGCAACCTGATCTTAAAGGGTTTGCAAGATATTAACAACGACGATCTACTGTTAGCGATTGAGGATGCGGAAGAATTGCTGGATACCGCTGGACATGTGTTGCCCGTAACATTGATGCAGACAATGATTTGTGCCGACCTGGAAGATGGTTCGACCATTTGCGGTGAGACCGACATTGATACGAGGGGCAAAGATAACCCTGGATCACTCTCGCCGATCAGCCATCTGCATCTAGAGCCGCACGACGCGCCCGCATGCTTGCAAGCTGTGCGTGCCATTCGCCGCGCCGATACCATTACTATCGGCCCCGGCGATCTCTATACTAGCTTAATCCCCAATCTGTTAGTACCCGATATCGCACGTGCGGTCCGTGAGTCTGATGCTGAAAAAGTCTACATCTGCAATATGATGACCAAGCACGGCGAAACCGATCATTACAAGGCATCGGATTTTGTGAATGCGATCCATACCTATCTAGGCGGGCGCGTAGACCGTGTCATCGCCAATAATGGCCCCTTCACGGCTGAAGTATTGAAAAAATATGCCGAGCAACAAAGTGAGCCAGTTATCGCCGATCACGCACAACTGGCACGCCTGGTACCAAACGTAGTAATTGCGCCTCTCAATCTAGAAAATGACCGTCTAGCACGTCACGATCCCGAACGTCTAGTACGTGCCATCTTCCCTCTAGACGAATATTAATCCCGTAGAGGCGTGATTGATCACGCCCTGGTACCCTTTTCATCGGTTTCCAGGGTGTGATCAATCACGCCTCTACCGACGCACGAAAAGCCAGCCTTCGCACAGACCGGCTAGCGTACCCACAAGCAGGAATAGTACGCCATGCCGGACAAGGCTACCATTGATAGCAATAAGCCCACTTTGCAGTAGCAAGAAGGCCAGTAAGGCCATCACAGCCCCGATGCAGGGACGTGTAAACCAGGTCATCAAGACAAAGGATGGAGCTTGAAGATTATGCACGCGCCTGAGTGTGAGAATGCTACTGATACAGCCACCCAGCAGACCATAGACCAGCACCAGCACTGGTACGCCACCGGACATGTTTGGCGCTTGGAGAGTATCCAGAATGCCCAGGCTCTGAAGCACAATTAACGCCAGGGTTACAGGGAGCAGTAGCGAAAGATAGCAGGCAAAGACCATTAGCCAGCGTTGTTGGCGTGCCGAACTCCCTGCCGCAGGCGCGGTGAGCATCGCCTGTGCCTGCTGGATCACCTGGGCAGATGTGTTGCTCACAGGTATGCTACGCGGACGACTACGTGGTAGTTCACTGATAATGGCGCTCTCAAAAGGTGGCAACGTAGGCCATGAGAGCGGCGCGGGCCGCCCTGAACCTGGCAATTGTGACGCTATGGCCGGTGAGGGCAGATAGCTCTCCGGCAAGTGCAGTTTGCGGGCAAGCGTGTCGAGCCGTCGCACAAAGGTATCTTCGTCTTTTTGCGCTGTGGTCAATGCACAAAATTGCTGCTGTGCGTTGGGGGAGAGCTGATAGGTGAGACAGGAAATGGCACGCTGCCGTTGTGTTTCGCGCACATCGACAATCACGAGACGATAAAGATGCAATGGTGGCGCGGCACCATGAATGGTGTCAAGTAGTGAGACATCATTATCAGTGCGCTCGGTGAGACGGCGCGGAATGCGAAAAAGCATACCCCACACGCCACTATTACTGCCGTTATCCGCCGATGGTGACGGCAAAAGAGTTGCTAGCGTTGCCGTAGTCTGGCCCACCCCTAGATCGACATAGCCAACGCTGAGCGTATAGCCTTTGAGGTATGCAGGACCATACGGCAACGCCAGACCATCAAGTCGCTCCACGCTATTCAGCAATGCGCTATCCATCTCCAGGCCGTACTCGAAAAGCCAGAGAAACTCGGCTGAGTCTTGCGGTAGCGGTAGAGGAGAAACGGCGGGAACAGAGGTGCCATCATCATCTTCTGGCAATGGCGGCGCAACAGGCGCACTGCTGGGAAAGTTGGCTGTATGGCGCTGGCCGCTCCGTGGCGCTTCTCCACTCCCAGAAAGTTCAGGCTGTACCGTGTGCGGTGATTTCGTTTCGGTAAAGCCATGTCCATGTAGGCGCGGGGTACTTGCGCGTATGATGCGAATATCCTCGCTGTTCGGCTCAGGTTGCGCCTCTGTTCCCGCACCTTTTGCCGTTTGTTGCTGAGTCAGTTCATCAGGTGACGACGATTGATGTTGTTCCACAAAACACTCCTTCCATCACATGCCCTTTTCTATGCGATGCTATATTTCCTCTTACAGCATACTGATTGTGGCAACATCCACCAAATTGGCTAGGAGAAATGGGGAGAGATAACAAACATGACACCCATGAAGGGTGTCATGCACAGGACAACGTGTTACATTAGCGAGTGCGGGCAGGTTGACGCGGGGGGATGTGGATCGGGCGACCCTCCACGGCCAACACTGCTTCACGTAGACCTTCGCTTAGCGTCGGATGTGGATGGATAGTCTCGGCAATCTCATCCACGGTTAGTTCGCCATGCATGGCAACGGAATATTCAGTGATGAGATTAGTGGCATCGGGGCCGATAATATGCGCACCCAAAATCTCACCATATTTGCCCATGATGACCTTCGTGAAACCCTCGGTCTCGCCCATCGCCACGGCTTTGCCAATAGCGGCCCAGGGGAAACGCTCAATTCGTGCCTCTGGATATTTGGCTTTAGCTTCCGCCTCAGTCAGACCCACAAAGGCCACTTCCGGGAAGGTATAGATGGGATTCGGCACGACATTGTAGTCCATCCGCGCACTGTGACCCAGCGCGTTATCAGCGGCTATCTCACCCTCAGTCGAGGCCACGTGCGCCAGACCCGCGCCATGTACCAGGTCGCCGATAGCATAGATGCCAGGGAGGTTTGTCTCCATCTTCTCGTTGACGCGCACACGCCCGCGATCATGGTCTAACCCTTGCTCCATCAGATGCTCCAAGCCACTGGTATTGGGACGGCGGCTGACGGCCATCAGCACATACTCAGCAGTGTAGGTCTGTGGCCCCTTCTCTGTATTAGCTGTGACTTTCTTGAGATCGCCATCATCCGCGAGGGATTCGACTTTCGCCCCGGTTACAATTTCGATACCGCGCTTGCTCAGGATGCGCACCAGCAGCTTACGCACCTCTTCGTCAACCGGCGCGAGAACATTGGGCAGCATCTCCAAGATCGTAACTTTGCTGCCGAGCGCGTTGAACATGCAGGCCAGCTCGACGCCGATCACGCCGCCACCGACGCAAATCAGGCTCTCCGGCACTTTGGGCAGATTCCAACAGGTGTCACTATTCATGACATTGCGCCCATCCACGCCAGGGAAAGGCGGCACAAAGGGAACCGAGCCGTTAGCAAGAATGATCTTATCGGCGCTAAACTGCTCCTGTGAACCATCCTGCTTCATCACAGTGATGGTGCGTGAGGCATCGACGACACCCATGCCATCATAGACATCGACGTGATTGCCCTTCATAAGCGTGCCGACGCCACTGGTCATACGCTTGACCACTTTATCCTTGAAGGCCACGGCCTTCACCATATCGAATGTAGGGGCTTGTGGCAACGCGATACCCAGTTCCGCCACGGACTGCAAATTATACAGCACTTCGGCAATGTGCAGCATTGCCTTTGAGGGGATACAGCCTACATTGAGGCAGGTGCCACCAAGATATTGCTTCTCGACAATTGCGACTTTTCCACCAAGCTGTGCCGCACGAATGGCGGCCACATAGCCACCGGGACCAGCACCGATCACGGCGACACTATAATGATTACTCGCCATACTACATCTCCTATTATACAATGCATCTCCAGCACCCTACGTTCGCGTTCGTGAAGCAAGTGCATAGGTACTGAAGATTGTGAACTTTTGATATATTTGAGCAGGATAGCACTCGTATCCGCGCTCAGTATATCACGCTGCTGAACTGAGCCGCTATGGATGCAAGGGTTTGCGCCCCGTCCAGATCGTCCAGCGATCTTGTTCGATAATCTCCTGATCTTCATGCCCACCTATTTGTAGGCGAATATATGCTATCAGGTTGGTTAGTTCGACATCATCCAGATCATGCAAAATAGAACGTCCGCTACGCGCCGAGAGGTTTTGTGCCAGTTGCACGAAATTTTCATAGCGATGGCGTGTCTCCCAGAACGAACGGGCCTCGACCTGCTCAAAGCCAGCATTCCGCATCATCGCTAATAAACGGTCACGTTCCGGGCGTCGCGCCACCTCTCTGTCCCGCAGTTTTGGATAACGCTCGAAAAAATAGCCGCGAATGTGCGTCGCACTTCCTGGTAAAAGACAATCCTCAGCCGTGCGATCTTGCACAATCACTAACCCACCAGATTTCAGCAGGCGCTGCGTCTCAGCCAGGTTGGCAGGCTGACCTTGAGGCTGAATGTGGTGAATGACAGCTCGTTCCAGGAGGACATCGAAGCTATCGGCAGACAGACCCGTGGCACAGGCATCACCCAACACATAGTTGACCCGCTCATTATGTGTATCGCGGCAGGCCGTTGTTAGCATCACCTCTGAGGAATCGATGCCGATAACATGTGTCGCTCCTAATGTAGCAAGGGCGCGTGTGTAGATGCCACCGCCGCAACCCAGGTCCGCGACCACTTTACCGGACAGATCAACCAGTTGCTGTATGGCAGCATTCCACGTCTCATCCGCCGCACGCTCAGCATAGGTACGGCTATTCTTGGCATCATGAAAATCAATTGGCATACATATTCTTCTCTTGTGCTTACAATCATACGCCCATATTCGTGCGTTCCGGGCGGAAGGCGGGCATGCAGAGCGACCAGTATTCGCACGGCTGCTCAAGCGAGGCATTGCTATACGTCACGCGCGTACCTTTCTCGATTAATGCGCTCTCGCCCGGCGCAACCTCATAGCGTTCTCCCTCAGCCTCGACGAGTAGCGTACCCTGCACAACAATCACCACTTCGTCGAAGAGCGCAATCTGCGCTGGTTCGCGCCAAGCGAGCGGAGCCAGCATGTGCGCCAGGCTGAAATTATCTTGCTGCGTATTCAGCACACCGAAATGCTCGCTGATGATTTTGCCATCCTCGCGCGGAAAAATGCTGCCATGTGCCACTTTGCGTACCATACTACAATCCTTATCCTTCCAATATTTTTCATACGTTCGTTCACTGTTCTACCTGCCGTATCGTTGGTGGTTGAACAGGGGCGGGTTCGCCACAAACACTACAGAAGCGGGCGCTGGAGCGATTCATATGCCCACAAGGCCAGGCGCGTAGCACACTGGAAGGCGTCCCACCCGTCGGCGTTACCGGCTGACTTTGCTGACCTGCTTTTATCGGTGCGCCAAAGGCACTCATACCATCCAACAGACTATCCGCCACTGACTGGCGTGGCTGGATTGCTGGCATTGCTGGCTGTGCTACCTGCGGACCTGTTACAGGCAAAAGAGGTACCTGCCCATGTAGCGTAGTCGGCATATTCACTTTAGATGCGAGCTGCTGATTGCGCTTATCGCGTCGGCTACGCCGCCACGCCTGACGCACTAGCACTACCATCAGCAGGAGCAATACCAGCACAACACCAACAGTAATCGCCAGTGCCTTGATACTAGCAAAGTTGAAACCTGTTGCAGTAGCGGGATGCGTTTGCGTCTGTCCATTAGAGCCAACCGGGGTTGTTTCTTTGGCCGCCTGTGTCTTCGCATAGTTTAGATAGGGCGTTATGGCTTTGAAAAGCCCATAGTTGTTCGCCAATTGCTGAAATTCTTGCGCCGCCTTGTGCCAGTGACCGGATGTAGTCGCGGCATAATCATCGAAAGCCTGTGTCCAGGCACGCTCGAAGGGACCGGGCGTAGTGTTCAGCTTGAGCGATTGCAATAAGGTCTGGGCGCTATTGCTGGTCTGCAAGAAGCTCGTGCCGCCCGATGAACCATTGCTGCTAGCAAGGCCAAAGCTAACGATACCTACCACGTCGCCATTGCTATCCAACGCGGGGCCACCGCTATCGCCATGCTCTACGTTACCGCCAACCTGAATAACAGGAGCGCCAGTATCGGTCGTCTTCATCGAACTGACGAAAGCCTGATTGACCGAGGAAGTGAGCAGATCGGTCGGACGCTGGCTAACATCGCCGTTGCCTGGGAAGCCGATGATCGTCAGATTATCCTGCTGCTGCACATTCGAGGAATCGCCCAGAGGCACGCTCGGCGTATCCGTGAGCGGCACATGAATGATCGCCACATCCGTCTGATTGAACGAACTCTGCTTCTCGATTTTATCGACGTTAGCAGCAAGACCGTTGGGGACATCTTGCAGCGTCGTAGCCGTAAGCGGTCCGCTATAGCTGGTACTCAAAAAGACCACGCTGGAGAGTGAATCGAAACTGGGCGTCGCGGTCAACTGACCACTCTGCAATTCCTGATCAACCTGCGTTGCCGTAACCTGCGTGTTCGCCAGATGATGCTGATTGATATATTGCGCGACATCCTGTGCGGCACTATCATCAAATGCCTGCGCTATACCAGCGTCCTGCACAGGTGGATTGATCACATGATCGGCGGTAAGTATGTCACCATTCGACGTGATAAAGGTGCCGCTACCAGAGAAGGTCAATTGATAGCCACTACCCTGCTGTGGGAACGAGACATTACCGCCAGGCAGTTGCACCGCTAAATGGCCGCTACCGGTAGTAAAGATACGAACCACAGCAGGCTCGGCAATATCAACAGCTCGCACCACCGGGTCTGTCACATTGCCGCCCGGCATCCCAGCTGCGTCGGCTTTTCCACTCTGGGCCATCGTGATAATAGCCAACAGGCCACAAAGTATACAGGCAAGCGGCAAAAGGAAACTGGCGTGTTTGCGCTTGGCTCGTGTATAAAAAGAGAGATGTGTGTGCGTATTCATAGCTATTTGCAATCCTTACCCCTGATTTTGGCGCAGGACATATCAGTCGCATTATACCTCATCGAAAATGATACTACGCAAAAATACGAACCAGAGGAAGATTGGTTGTGTGGGAACGCAGGCGGGGGCGATACATCGGGTCCTACACCGCCAAATGGGTGGGGTAGGGGACGATGTATCGCGCCCGCCCGTTGTTTTGCCCACACCTGTGT
>JAJZEJ010000408.1 GCA_021828635.1 Chloroflexota bacterium | reverse complement strand
GTTCCCTATAGAGCGTACTCATCAATAGAGTATTGATGAGTACATGATATATTGAAAATAGTATAGTCTCCGCAATCATTGTAACGTGTTTTTACTGCTATGATTATCTATTTAGTACTTATGTGTCTATAATAGTAGAGTTTACAATAACTGTAGGGACCGCTTCCATACATCCGCGTACCTGTTGGGCATGTAGTAGCTTAGGCCAACGGGCGCGGTCGGATGTGTGGAACCGGTCCCTACGGTAGTGTTGAGGGGATTACTGCTCCTGGCTGATTGCCTCATCGATTTTGTTGTAGCAAAAGTCTTTGACGAAGCGGATGATCTCCGCTTGTGTTGGGTTCTTGACGCCCTGTATTTGCAGGTGTTTGATGGCCCAACTGAGCCGGTTGCGTTCCTTCTCATCTGAAATAGACAATGCTACTGGTACCCGTGTTCGTTCTTTCCGTGCATTTTGGTTTCCGGTTGGTGCCGCCATGTATTACCCCTGTGTGAAAAAAAGTTCCTTGAGAAATGCCGTGAAGGCATGCATCTCGTTCTGGTACTCCGCTAACTTTTGCGCTCTTCTCTCCGGTGATGCAATTTCCTGAAGACTTGCGCCCTGACTTTCCAGTCGTGTGCGCCCGGCACTTTTTGATTGAACAACGAGTCTTACATCATAAGGAACCTGCCGATGTTCGTAGAAGGTAGCAAGGTACCGCAGTAGTGTTGCTCTGTGTGTGAGATGTTTTGTCAATGCCTCAAGGCGTGCCTCGTGAGCGCGATGAAACAAATCCTGGGCCGCAAGCCCTTGAGCATAAGCAATTTGGGCTTCCTTAAAGAGACGCCCGATAGAATCGGTTTGCTGATTTGCCTCTGGGTCTTCTATATCGACCCACGGTGCGCCGCTTGAATCATCTATATGCCCCTCACAAGACATGATCGTAGGCATTCCCAAGAGGTTCAACACAATCACTGTATCGAGAATCCCACGATCAATTCCCATGTCCAGTTTGTCTGTCACTTGAGAAAAGTGAACATACATATCTTGCCAGCGTTGTTCTTTCCCGATATCTATTAGCATAACTCCTTCCGTTCATATTTGGAAGTTCGTTTCCTCACTTCCATGTTTTCACTGTATCACGATACTAATCAAAGAGCAATAGGAAAATTCACTGCTTCGACCTCCTGGTTGTACCGGCGCGTTCCCCATTGACAGTCGTTCGCTACTGATATATCCTAGCAATAAGAAAAGGGGGCTATTCTCTGTCACAAGACCCTTTTTGGAAAGGTTTGTGCAATGAAGCTCACAATGAGAGGGGATTACGGTCTGAGAGCCATGCTCGACATGGCTGCCTACTATGGGCAGGGGCTGGTAGAGAGTGCCGATATTGCCAGCAGGCAGTTCATTCCTGAGCAATACCTGGACCAGATACTGGTAGCCCTGCGCAAAGAGGGATTGATTAAAAGCGTGCGTGGCCCCAAAGGGGGACATATGCTGGCGCGTCCTCCTGCCCAGATTACAATGGCACAGGTGATGAACGCGCTCGAAGGCTATGTGCCGCCAATGGAGTGTCTCCCCAATCCCGATTTTTGCAAACTTTCTCCTGGCTGTGCGCTCCGCGAGGTATGGCAGAAATTGGATGTGATGACGCAGCAAGTACTCAATACAACCACTATCGAAGAATTGGCGCAGCGCCATAAAATCGAAAATACGGAAACAATGTACTACATCTGATTGCTGGCATCCTTTCAGATGACGTAGGGGCCGATGTATCGCGTCCATGCTGAGAAGGGACACGCTGATAGGCGAGACGGACGCGATGAATCGGTTCCTACGTAGACTGGGTGTAGTTGGCGACATAAAAAACAAGGGGGAGCGCGTGGCTGAAGCGTCGGCTAACAGCAAATTGATTGTTATTGTTGAAGATGATACGCGCATCGCGGATGTTTTTGCTGAGATGCTGACACGTGCCGGTCGCTGGCGGCTACATTTTATCGCTGATGGGCAGGTTGCCAGAGATCAGTTACCCGACCTGGGTGCGGACCTTATTTTGCTAGATGTGGGGCTGCCGAGTCTAGATGGTGCCTCCCTCTATAGAATATTGCGCGGTCATAACAAGACACGCAACACGCCGATTGTGGTCATCACAGCCAGCCACGAGTGGGAATTGCATCGTATGGGACTGCAAACCGGCCTCTTGCTGCGCAAACCTTTCAAATTTCAGGAGCTTCTCGACATTATCCACGCACTATTACCGGAAGAGTAAGCGGATGAGTAAGTAGTATATATGGCACGTTGGGCAAAAGATGTTACCGCCTTTATTGGGCATACGCCCCTGGTGGAACTCAGCCGTTTCGCCGCAGGGACTGGTGTGACGCTGCTAGCGAAGCTGGAGATGTTCAGTCCAGGTGGCAGCATTAAAGATCGTCCCGCCTTCGAGATGATAAACGAAGCAGAGTCCCAGGGATTACTGCGCCCTGGTGGCGTGATTACTGAGCCGACCAGTGGCAACATGGGTATCTCGCTGGCCCTCATCGCTGCTGCACGGGGCTATTCCTGCACGCTTGCTATGCCTGACACAGTGAGCCGCGAACGGCGCATGTTGCTCAAACGTCTGGGAGCTAATGTGGTGTTAACACCAGGGCGTCAAGGTATGCGCGGCGCGATTAATAAGGTCATCGAATTGCGTACTACGTTGCCCAACGCCTGGTATCCGCAGCAATTCTATAATCAGGCCAATCCCCGTGCGCACCGTGTCGGCACCGCCGCCGAAATCTGGCAGGATACAGGTGGCGCGGTCGATATGGTCATTATCGGCGTCGGCACCGGCGGGACGCTGACCGGTGTGGCCGAGGGACTGCGCGAGTTTAATCCCTCTGTAGAAGTGGTGGCTGTCGAGCCTGCCAACTGTGCCATTCTCTCCGGCGGACGCCCCGGCCCGCATCGCATTGAAGGACTCGGCCCCGGTTTCCTGCCCGACACCTTGCATGTAGACCTGATCGACCGCGTGATACCCGTCTCTGACCATGATGCCGTTTTCACCGCTCAACATATCATCGCCCTCGAAGGCATCTCCATCGGCATCAGCAGTGGGGCCGTGGCCTGGGCGGCGCTGCAAGAGGCGCGTAAAGAAGAGAATCGTGGCAAGGTCATTGTCACGATCTTCCCCAGCGCCGCCGAGCGTTACCTGCAAACCGTCCTCTTCGACGACCTGCGCGGTAGCACGCGCTAAGCAGCGTAACAGGATATCCTGCTCGCTTCCTACTTGTATCTGTATCTCTTTTCCTGACTCGTTCGTTCCTATTAGTGGAATGATGATGAGATAAATATGCATGGTTGGTATACAGAGATGGCAAGGATGAATAGCTTGAAAGATATGGTAGCGCCACTCACGGAAGAAGAGACACAGATTTTTCGCTTAGAACGCAAGGCGTATAGACGGATGCTCAGGCAGGGCTGGAGCTGGTGCGCTGGCTATCTGGCCTCTGCCGGACTGGCGCTAACTGGCAGTTTATTCATGTTATCAACCTATCTCCATGTCTGGACGCCCTATCTCAAATGGCAAGATGCACTGGTATCGCTGCTCTGTTTTATTGGCTTACTGGGCTTGGCCGGGGCGACCTTCGTGCTACGATTCCTCTATGCCCTTCGTGCGGGCTACACAACTGGCATTCTGCATATCAACAGAGATCACACTATCGCGGTGCGCGACCTCTCGCACGAGAACTTCATCAGCATCTTCTGGATGATGCATGCCGCCTTCTGGTGCTTTATTCTCGTGCTGCTCGGCCTCTCACCGGAAATACTCTTGCGTTGGACGTTGCATCTTGCCAATCCCATGCTGGCCTTCTTTACCACTGCTCTGGTCGTGCTACTCAGCCTCGCAGGACTGGTATTGTGTGCTGTTTTCGGCTTCTTTATCCTCGTGGGCTGCGTGGGCCTCTTCAACACCTGTCGCAATCTGGGTGCATTGTATACCTATAAGCTTGATAATCGCATCACTATGCGCCTGGACGACTCCAATCTGACCGTCATTTACCCCGATAAGCCAGA
Organism: Chloroflexota bacterium; assembly: GCA_021828635.1. The sequence continues at coordinate 3,405 of JAJZEJ010000408.1, read as the reverse complement.
AGCCATGCTCGATCTAAATGCACTGCTACCCGAAGAACGCCAACGCCTCTTCACGCTCCTACAAGAGTGCGATGTCGAGGTGCAATGCATTCAAGAGGATGCCTCAGATCAGAGCCTGGTTGCCATGCTGGTATGAAACAGTATGAAGCAGGGGGCGTATCCTTGTGGTCGCCCCTGCTTATAGTCGTTCTGTTTCTCTCTCGTGTGAAACTATGGGTTGTGTATCGGTAACGAGTACTGCTGAAAAAATTTCCAGATCGTCGTTGTCGCATCGAAAACAACGACAGAACCCTTAGAGCGCAAGACGAAATGCAGCGGCCACATGTGTGGCATGCCAGCGACACGATAATGGACAAGCGTGGTATTGTCGCGGCACGTCCACTTTTCTCCCACAAGGCCATCCTTATTCAAAAACACCGTTGGCATCGTTGTACAACCATCGCGCACCACCCAACTATGCAACCAGAGGGCTATTGGTGGATAGCCCTTGAAGAGCGAACCGCCATAGGGAACAACATGATCGCCAGTGCCATGTATCTCCAGTAGAGGCACGGGGCGCAGTGGATGGCAACCGCCGGGCATCGCTGGATAAGAACCGGAGTCCGAGGCGAAGGCGGCAAAGCGCCCCGCCAGTTTGCAGGCCAGCAGGTTGGTCATGCCGCCGCCGTTGGAGAAGCCGGTCGCGTAGATGCGGCCAGGATTGATACACAGCGTCGCTTGCAGATGATTGAGCAGGTCGCTGGTAAACAGTACATCGTTGACCTGTGGATCCCAACGCGGGCCAATGTCCCAGCCAGTATGATGATCTGGTCCAACCACGCCCTGCGGATAGGCAACAATGATATGTTGTTTATCAGCCAGCGTTGAGAAATTGGTGCGATACTGTTGTTGCAAGGCGTTACTACCATGTCCATGAAAATTCAGCACGAGCGGTAGTGGCGTAGTATCTTGATAACCGAGAGGAATATGTAGGAGATAGTAGCGCATCGTACCGCTCACATCAATCTGACCCATCACGCTGGTACCTGGAGTGGCAGGAGTAGCCTTGTCACAGCCAGTGCTGGCAATAGGTAATGTAATCAGAGGTATAGTGTTGTTATTATGCGCTTGTGTTACAGATGCGCTCTGGGTGTTGGTTGTTATATCCAGATTGCTACAGCCGGAGACCAATAGTGCCAAGGCTAAAAAAATTGGTGGGACGAGCAGCGAAAAGTATAGTCGGCGTCTCGCCGGGTATGCAGACCGCTTAAAACGGTCTGCACTATCACTCCTAAAGTGATGTATCACGTCTCTGTTGAACATGTTGTACATTTCCTGAACGGGCTAATGGATTCACGAACAAATTTCGCCACTGTATATGACGTGGCAAAGGGCGTGAACGTCCCACTAAACGGCTCAGAATAGGAATATTCAGTAGGATAATGCTGATAATTGCTGCACTGCCCGCGGTCAAACCCCAGGTTAGCAAGACACGCAACGCGACGGGCCAGGCGGATGGCAGAAATGGTACCATATGTTGCAGTAGCCAGTCCAGGATCAGCGCGTGGATCAGGTAGACGCCGAACGAGGCATCGGAGAGCGTTCCCCAGAAACGCTGACCAACAGGGCGACCATCTGCCCTCACATGGCTGGCCCAACGATAGGTTAGCCAGAAGAAGAAAGCGATCAGCGGGAGGCAGTAGAAGGTCATGATCGGCTGCAAAACAGAGGTTGCATAGCCAATTGACTCGTGATAGACATTCACCTGAATGTAGAAATGTAGCCAGAGTGCGCCAATGCCCAGTACGAAAGCAGGCAACGTCCACCAGCCAAAACGCTTGAGAAAGGCTCGTACCTGTGGTAGATAGAGCGCAACCAACGCACCCAAAACGAAGTAGAACTGATAGGTAAAGACCAGACTGCCCTGGGTCTGGTTGATAAATTGCCAGAAGGGATTGTTTAGTCCTATGCCACGTTGCAGCGTATGGTAATCGATATAGAGCATCAGCACTTCAAGCACAAAGCTGATGGCTAGCGTGCGCCAGGGATACTTTTGGATAACCTTCACCAGTAGCAGGAAAAGCGGCAGTAGAATATAAAATTGTAGAGTTAGCAGGATATAGTAGAGCTGGTACGAAGCGTGACCATTGAGAATGTCTAGCGCCGAGGTGCCGAGAAAAGCGCCAAAGGACAGCTTAGGATTGTTGACCCAGACATAGACGACACTCCAGATGGCATAAGGAATCAACACACCCAACGCCCGTTTCTTCCAGAATGTTTTGGCTGAAAAGGGCTTGCCGAAGTACACGTAGGTGAGCGCAAAAGCTGTCACAAACATGAACATTTCGCGTGTGTAGTGGACCGCCGTGATCAGGGCATTCTGCATTTGCAGACCCCATTGCGCATGATTGAGCAATGCTGTGAACGCCAGCACATGTACCGCGACGACGACCAGGGCCGTCGTTGCGCGTAATGGGTCAAGCTCGTAGACATGTGGACGCGAACTTTTCGGTTTTTGCCCACTCTGCCCACTTTGTTCCTTACGCTGTATTGCCGTTTGCTCTGTAATTGGGACGACTGATGTTGTCGGCACGGTCGATATTGCTGGTGTTACTGGCACGCCCAACTCCCGCCCTTCGACACGCTTATCCACGTTGCTGCTCCTGTTCTCGTAATAGCTGGCGTGCAATCTTACCGGAGGCCGTTCTGGGCAATTGTTCGACAACGATAATGTCCACCGGTACTTTGGGATGGCTTAAATGCTGTGCTGCGAACCCCTGTAGTTCTTGCTTTATCGCTGTTTGTGTGGCAAGCGTGTTCACTTTGCGTGTTGCAACTGCTACTCCGCCACCTGCATATTCAGGTTCCGGTTGCATGACCACGTAGGCTACCACAACCTCGCCATAAAGTGAGTCAGGACGCCCAACAACGGCGGCTTCGTGAACCTCTGCATGACTCAGCAGTACCTCTTCAATCTCACGGGGCGCAATATTCTCGCCGCCTCGATTGATGACCTCACGTAAACGGCCAGTAATGTAGACATAGCCATCTTGATCCTGATAGCCCAGATCACCGGTGCGAAACCAGCCATCTTGAAAGGATTGCTGACTGGCATTACCCTGATACGCCGCAATGACGCCGGGGCCACGTACACAAATCTCGCCAACCTCGCCGGATGCGCTTCCTTGCAGACCTTGCAGACCTTGCTGACGTTCACTGATCGTTGCTGGCTGGCAGATGCGCAGCTCGACGCCGGTGGGCTGGCCGACCGAGCCAGGTTTATGTGTCCCTGGTGGCACAGGATTGGCCGTCACCTGACTGGCTGCCTCGGAGAGACCATAGGTCTCGATCACCGGTATGCCAAATTTCTCCTCGAAGCTGCGCAGATGAACCACGGGTAAGGGAGCCGACGCGGTGCGTACAAAG
>JAJZEJ010000575.1 GCA_021828635.1 Chloroflexota bacterium | reverse complement strand
ATCAGGGTTATCTCATGTTGCTGCATCCCATGATGCAGGATGGCGTGCCGCAGATCACGCCGTGGGATGCAGGAACGATGCGTGGTGCCTATGTCGATCTCATGCAAGATCGCTTGCGCGTCTATGGCCTGCCCTGGCAGGGCGCAGCTACAGTGCGCAGCATTGAGGGTATGGCGCAATCATTGCAAAAGGCCCGTGAAGGCGAGGAGCAGCGTGGCATCGCGTATCGCCTGTTGATGATGCATACTGGCGTAGAAGGCGTGGTGCCTCGTATGCAGGGTCTACCCTCACGGGCTAACTTCGAGCCGTTGCACGATTTCATCGACTATTTGGCGCTCGGCCACGTGCATAAGCCTTACGAGTACGATGGCTGGCTGTATAATCCTGGCTCAACCGAGAACTGCGGGGCCGAGGAGGCGCTGTGGGATGATCGTGGCTACTATTATGTGCAGATTGATACAGACGAGCCTGAGCGTATCATTGATCTGAGTAAGGGTGAGCGCGTGCATCATGCCGAACGCCTTATCAGTCAACGACGACCATTTCTGCGCTACGAATTGCGTGTCGATGGCCTGAATGAGCCTGACGAACTGTATAAGAAGCTGGAAGACCTATGTTGGCGAGAGGGAACACAAGGGACACGTCATAAGTCGAGCAACGGTGAAAAGAGCGAACAGGCTCCGCTCGTGCTGATCTCGCTCACTGGTACGCTTGGTTTCGATTTTGGCGCACTCGATCAGCCGCGCATAGAAGAGATGGTGCGTAACTACTTCCAGCCGCTCTATGTACGTATCGACAATAACACCAATGATCTGGACTACGCACCCGATGATGGCAATCTGGACGGGCGTGATCGCTCACTCTGGCATGAACTGGAGCGGCGCATCCTCGAGGAACTGGTCGGGCGCGACGCACGCTTTGCTCCCGCCCGCGAACAATGGAGCGGCGTACTGGCTAGCATCAAGCAAATGGCGTTGCAACAGGATGATCCCACAGCTATCGCGCACTTTCTGCGTGAGAAACGCGCCGAATTGCTCGTTCACGAGGCGCTATAACTGGTTTGTTACATTGTAGGGGTGTGATAAATCACGCCCCTACAATTTCATACGATAGAAATCTCCAGTGCGCGTCCCACTGCTTCTGCATAGTCGCGGAGCTTATCCAGCGTATAGACATCATTGCCACAACGTTCAAGAAGTGCAACCTGGGCCTTTGGCACGCCTAATCGCTTCGCAAGTTGTGCCTGGGTTAGCCCAGAAGCAAGACGCGCTTCCACCATCTGGAGCCATAGCTCCTTCTTCGCGGCTTCCTCTTCATAGAGTTCTCTGGCTCCCGGCTGCGCAAAGAAAGACTCAAGCCAGCGCAGGTAAGCCTGTTCGCCTTCCTGAATGTAATCACGCTCATTTTGCATCATATACCATCCTACAATCTTTATACGAATTTTAGTATAAAAAAGTGATTAAGTCAAGCATAACTTGCGGGTCAGGTTTACTCGCATCGCTAGCAGTGATACAGTATCCGGTAGAGAAACTGGTTGCCCCATAGATTGCTCCATCACAATGGAATAACCGGGCGCGACAAACATGATACAGAAGGAATATTCACGATGACGCAAGAACCACAGCCGCTTGATGCAGCCCAGCAGCCGGGCGTTTTTGGCGATATGGAGCCAGAGGCGTTTCGCCGCTATGGCTATCAGGTCGTAGACTGGATTGCCGATTATCTGGCCCACGCGGGCCAGTATCCCGTCCTCTCGCGCAATACGCCGGGGGAGATTCGGGAAGCGTTGCCCAAACTGCCACCTACAGAGCCGGAGCCGATGGAACAGATATTGGCCGACTTCGAGCATATTTTACTTCCTGGGATCACACACTGGAATGCCTCTGGCTTTATGGCCTATTTCGGCATTAGCGGCTCCGCCCCCGGCATTTTAGGCGAACTGCTGGCAAGCGCACTCAACGTCAATGCCATGCTCTGGCGCACCTCGCCTGCCGCGACCGAGTTGGAGCAGGTGACACTGGATTGGTTGCGCCAGATGCTCGGTCTGCCCGATCCGCTCTTCGGTGTTATCAATGACACGGCCTCAACTGGCGTTCTTTATGCGCTGGCAGCGGCCCGCGAGGCTGTTCCACATCTCTATATTCGCCAGAAAGGTATGGCTGGACGCCACGAATTGCCGCCTCTGCGCTGCTACTGTTCGCAAGAGACACATTCCTCGGTTGATAAAGCCATTATCACACTGGGCATCGGTCAGGAAGGATTGCGCAAGATACCCACCGACGATCAGTTTCGTATGGATGCACAGGCGTTGGAAGCGGCCATTCAGGAGGATATCGCACGTGGCTATCAGCCCTTCGCCGTCGTAGCAACTATCGGCACAACCTCAACGACCAGTATCGACCCCGTGCCGCAAATCGCGGATATCTGTGAACGCTATGGTCTCTGGCTACATGTTGATGGCTCGTATGGTGGTATCGCGGCTATCGACCCATCACTGCGCTGGATTATGCAGGGTGTCGAACGTGCCGATTCGCTGATTGTCAATCCACACAAATGGCTCTTCACGCCGATAGATTGTAGTCTCCTCTACACCCGCAAGCCGGATGTCATCAAAGCCGCCTTTAGTCTCGTACCCGAATATCTGCGCAATGTCCAGAGCGAAGGCGAGAGCAAGGGCGACGAAACGCCGAACCTGATGGACTACGGCAACGCACTGGGCCGCCGCTTCCGCTCGCTCAAGCTATGGATGATTCTGCGTTACTTCGGCCAGGAGGGATTGGCGGCACGTTTGCACGAGCATATTCGCACGGCGCAAGAACTTGCGCAATGGGTTGAGGTGTCACCAGATTTTGAGATCATGGCTCCCGCACCTTTTAGCCTAGTCTGTCTACGCGCCCATCCGCGCGGTCTGGATGACGAAGAGATGCTCAATGAGCTAAACGAACGTCTGATGACACGCATCAACGAGGCTGGTCATTTCTTCCTTTCGCACACCAAGTTGCGCGGTCAGTTCACCATTCGTGTCGCTATCGGCAATATTCGCACCACTGAGCAGGATGTACGCGCTTTATGGGATGAATTGCAAAACGGTTTGCTGACCCTCTTATCGTAGGGGCATGATTTATCACGCCCTGGCTCTCATCAGGTGGTTGCCTCTCATCGGGGATGCAGGGCGTGATAAATCACGCCCCTACGAATTTTTGGGGTAAATATTATCAGGTTAGCTGGACGGTTTTGGCGTTGATGATTTCGTCGTTTTTTGTTGGGTTGAGTGGAAGTGTGAAGACGAAGCGTGCGCCCCCACCAGGAGCATTTTCGGCCCAGATCGTTCCACCATGTGCCTCAATCATAGCCTTGACGATAGCCAGTCCCAGACCACTGCCACCGGTTGAGGAACGGCGTGCGCTATCGGCACGGAAGAAACGCTCGAAGACACGCTGAAGGGCATCGGGGGGAATGCCCTCGCCAGTGTCGGTGACGGCGACCATTAGGGTATCACCACGTTGCTGAGCGGCGATAGTCACTGTGCCGCCAGGGGGGGTGTGGCGGATAGCATTGCTGCACAGGTTGGTGAAGACGCGGGTCAACATATCAGTATCGACAGGGATGGGCGGCGCGGAGAAAGGAATAGTGTTGTTTGGCTCAACCTGCGCACGCTCGAATTCCGAAGCCAGCACAGCCAGCACCTCATCAACCAGTGCCGCCAGTCGGATCGGTTTGCGCACCGGATAGAGCGCACCAGCTTCGACCTTTGCCATGATATGCAGGTCGCGCACCAGACGACGCAGGCGTAGCGTCTCGCGCACAATCACACGCCCCGTCTCCTCGTAATCCTCGCGGCTCTGGTTGACGCCATCGACCAGCGCCTCGCCCAGACCGGCGATGGCGGTGAGTGGTGTAGCCAGATCATGCGTGACGCTCATAATCAGTTCACGTCGCCACTCTTCCTGTTTGTGTAGCTCCTCGACATCGCGGTTGAGTTGCGCCGCCATTTCGTTGAAGCTATGTGCCAGTTCACCCAACTCACCTGGCACTTCGGTTTCAACACGCACTTTGTAGTCACCCCCAGCCATCGAACGTGCTGCACCATTCAGGCGCGAAAGTGGGCGCGTGATGGTACGTGAGAAGAGAATAGCAGCCAGCGCCGCAACAAACGCCGCGACCAGCGAGCCGAGCAGCACAGCTTTACCAACCGCAGAGATGAAGGATGGTACCGTATTATCAGCCGCGCTTCTAGGCATCATCAGCAGAACACCCATCACTGAAGAATTATTGAGGCCAGCAGTAATCGGCACAGCAATAAAGGGACGTGCCACGGGACGGCTTGGCCCAATCTGGCTCTCGACCTGCCGATTACTTTGTGCCTCTATAATCGCATTGCGCAATCCGTTGACAGAGGGATAGGAGGTATTGGGATTATGTAAGGCGAGGGTTAGCGTATGTAATATTGGTGTACGGGTAATAAGAGTTCCGGGCGCATAGACAACTTTGTCTTTATTATTGAAAACTAGAATATAATATTGTATCTTCTGCTCAGTTGTAATACTATTACTTTGTAATAATGCTTGCTGAAAAGTGCCATATTGCGTGTAGGCTACACTCATATCATGGGCATCGCTGATGGCCGTTGTATCCAAGCTATTCTTTTGCTCAATGCTATAGTAGCTGATAATTGCTAGCAGGGCTGTGAGCGCCAACAGGCCGGTTGCCAGTAGCGCGACGAGAGTAGAGCCGAGAGCCAGTTGCCAGCGAATACTTTGCCACCAGTGGGTACGCATCTTTGCATTCCTCTTGAGTTACTATGATGGAGACGATGATGAGAGCGGTTGTGGTCGCGCCTCAAAGCGGTAGCCAACGCGCCAGACGGTTTTAATGTGTCGCAAGCCGGAAGCACCCTCGATCTTCTTGCGCAGGGCGCTCATATGCACATCGATAGTATGTCCGTCGCCCAAGTAGTCATAGCCCCAGACCTGATTCATCAAAACCTCGCGCGTAAAGACACGTTCGGGCGATTTGGCTAAAAGGGCTAGCAGGTCAAATTCAGTAGGAGTCAGCGCGATCTCTTTGCCATTGACATCAACACGGCGTGCCAGCAGGTCGATTAACAGGCCAGAAAAACGCAGAACAGAGGCATTGGCCGTGTTGCTGCCATTGCTACTATGCGTTGCCTGTCCTGCCGATGCTGGTGTTGCCTCTCCGTTGGGCTGGTTGCTGGCGCGGCGCAGGATAGCACGCACGCGACTGACCAGTTCACGTGGGTTGAACGGCTTTGCCAGATAGTCATCGGCACCCAGGTCCAGGCCAGTAATGCGGTCATCCTCGGCGATGCGTGCGGTCAGCATGAGAATGGGTGTGTTGGACCAGGCGCGGATGCGGCGACAAACCTCGAAGCCGTCGATAGCTGGTAGCATGATATCTAGAATGACCAGATCAGGATGCTCGCGTGCATGCAGTGCCAGGCCATCTGCGCCGTCGTTAGCAACGATAATCGTAAAGCCAGCATCTTTCAGATAGAGATTGATTAAGTGAATGATGCCTTCTTCGTCCTCAATTACCAGTATTTTTTGCGCCATAGAGCGTTCTCCCTGTGTCAAGATGAAACATATCTGTATAGTATCATACGCAATCCTCTGAAAAATATAGCTCTAACGATGAATTTTCTACTGGCGGCATATCTTGAGCAAATCTTGAACTCAGCGTGACGGATATTTTAAGCTTGTGTCTTACGATAGAGATGTCACAAGGAAGAGGGCAACACGGAACAGACGAAAGCGTTACTCTTGCCTGATGTGACGCAATGAAATGAATGGAAAAAGGTATAGATAGAGTATCGCTAGCAAAGGAGCTTACTCATTATGAATAAGAAAAGAATGTTGCTGATCGGTGGTGGTGTCGTACTACTCGCCGCGATTCTGATTGGCGCGATTGTTGCGTTGCCACGGGCGGCCTCCGCAAGTAGTGCTTCCGGTTCACCAACGCCGACCACGACCAGCTCGACACAAAACCAATATTGTGTACAGTTCAATCAAGACCTGGCTAATCGTCTGGGTGTCTCAGTCAGCACGCTGCAACAAGACCGTCAGCAGGCGCAGATCGATCTCGTAAACCAACTGGTCAAAGATGGCAAGCTAACGCAGGCACAGGGTAGCACGCTGACGCAGCGTATTCAGTCGCATCAGGTGTGCGCGAACACGAAACATCAGCCCTACGCACGCTTCGTCTGGCACCAATTCTGGAGCAAGGACCGCTCGAACGTGGCGAATCAGATCGCGCAGGGTCTCAATCTGAGCAGTAGCCAGTTGGTTAGCGACCTCAAGAGTGGTAAGAGCCTGGCGCAAATCGCCAAAACGCAGAAAGTTTCGCTGGCACAACTCAAAACGGTTGTGAGCAATGCGATCAACAGTTCACTGAATAGCGCGGTCAGTGCTGGTAATATGACCTCTGCTCAACAGAGTGCCATCAGCACCTTCATCCAGAAGCATCCCGCTTTGGTGAACAAACTGCTGCACCACGACTTTAAGAAGCTGTAGCATAGAATGTGATATTCACCATATATCATTCGTAACATGCTACTCATAACATGGCACTCACAAGGGGTATCATTGCATGAAAACGCGCCGCAATGGCACGATATATGTAGTGATACTCCTTATGGGTGCCATGTTACAAATGATATGCTACGGATGAGAGCAAGATAGGAGAAGTTTTGCGCCTGTGTTCCATGCTATAATGCTCAAGCCGTCACCCATTGGGCTGGTTGTGCTTGCGGTTGGTGGCACATTATGAGAAGTAAGGAGCAGACACACATGACTGAACAAACACTCTCACTCATCACATTCTACAAAGGCTGGGAGACCTACCAGCCAAGCCTAGTCGAAATGATTGCACCGCTTTCCCCCAAGCAGCTTGCGTTACCCGCCTCATCACATCACTGGTCGATAGGAATGATTGCGCAACATATTATTGCCAATCGTGTCTGGTGGTTCCAGGGATGGATGGGTGAAGGAAGTCCCGATCTTGCCTCCATAGCGCACTGGGATCCCGCGGACAAAGAGGCGCAACCTGCGCTTGAATCCGTCGAACTGGTTGCCGGACTTGAGGCCACTTGGCGCATGATTGCCGATGCACTTGCTCGCTGGACTCCAGCTGATCTTGGGCATATTTTCCCAAGTCCACCATTCTTGAGCGAAGAAGAGCAGAGAATCTTTGGCCAACGCACACGGCAGTGGATTATCTGGCATGTTCTTGAACATGAGATTCATCATGGGGGCGAGCTTTCCTTAGCCCTCGGCAACTATGGGCTAGAGGGTATCTATGGCAACGTATAAATTTTGAAAAGAAGCGGCTGACCTCACAGGATCAACCGCTTCTTTTTGACTGGATATTCTATTTGCCAAACTGTCTGGGGTACCATTATTTGTTTTTGAATAAGCGAACTTTCGCGTAAACTTCTTCAACGGCAAATTGTACATCGAAACTTTGAATATAT
>JAJZEJ010000556.1 GCA_021828635.1 Chloroflexota bacterium | reverse complement strand
TGGCTCTCGCCGCTCTTTGCCAAGCACTGGTCGCCAAGCTTTCATGGATGCATAAACACAATCTCACCACCCATGTTCTACCCAGTCACTTCATCGAGGAGAACAAATGGCACGCCGCACGCTACGGTCTCGACGCACAGATCGTTGATTTTGTACAGAATCGCACCATGAGTATGCGTGATGCCATTGGCGAGACACTGGATTTTATCGATGATATGGTGGATGATCTGGGTAGCCGCCGCGAGATCGACTACCTGCGCACCCTGCTCGCTGATCCACAAGGGACCGGAGCAGATCGCCAGATCACCATCTATCAGCAGACGGGTAGCCAGGTAGCCGTCACCCGCCACCTGATGGAGCAGACGATGAAAGGTCTCACACTCGCCTCTACTTCCACGTATCATACACAACAAGCGATGTAATTAAAATGGGCAATGAGCATGGTACCCACAAAGGGGTGCCATGCTCATTGCCTTTGTGGAGACTATTCTTATTGTTGTTGTTGCAATCTCCACTGGTTTTGCGCTTGCTGGAGACCGAGCAACTGCTGTTCGAGCTGCATAATCTGTTGCTGCAACTGCTGACGCTGCTGCTGTGGACCAAGCAGGCGCATATCCTCAACGAATTTATAGCCCATCTTGAGCAATCCCTGTGGCACAAAGGTCGCTGTCTCATAATAACCCAGGCGCGTTGATGACATCTGCTGGTTGATCTGACGCAGATACAGCTTGAGCTGCTTGAGCTGTAGTCGTAGCTCGGCAATCTGCTGGCGATACGGGTCTTGCTGCTTGCCAGTTCGCTGCGCCTGTCCTTGCCCTTGACCAGCATTACGAGCCACAGCTTTAGGTTGCCTGGGTTGTTTTGGTGGTTCTAGCGGATATGGGTTATGGGTAATACCGCCAGGAGCCGTTAGCGATGCTCCACAATTCTGGCAAAAATGCGCCCCATCAGGTGCCTGAGCGCCACACTTTGCACAAAACATACACATACTCCTCAAAGTGTTGTAGCAATACGGTGTACATGTTCAGTATATACCATAAACCAGACGCAAAGGTAGGGACCGGTTCACCACGTCCACCATGTTTGTGTAGGGACCGGTTCACCGCGTCCATGCCATAAATTTGTCAGATGCCTTTTCTGTAAGATATACTACATTTCTTAATGGGACATTTTCAGGCGTGTTTTCCTCAATTTTTCTAAGAAGAGAGGCAACCATCATGTTTTTGAAAAAGCGTTACCTGGCAGAGAAGATTTTAGGGAAAAAAGGTATATCCACGCTCTATCGAGGTCAAGATACTGTGCTGAACCGCGTCGTAGCTATCAAAATTTTCCATGAAACATGCAGTACTAGCCCTACGCTGATGACGCGCATTGAGCAAGGTATGCAGGCGGCAATGACCCTCTCACATCCCAACATCGTGCAGGTTTACGACTATGGGCAGGCCGATGGCCGTTATTTCGTTGTCATGGAGTTGATCGATGGTTCCGACCTGCGCCGCTATCTCCGTTCACGGCATATTCTGGATGTGGAACGCACGCTCATCATTGCGCATGATGTCGCAATGGGTCTGGGCGCTGCCCATCGTCGTGGCATCATACACGGCTATGTACTAACGCCGAATATCCTGATAGGCCGTGATGGCTCGATCAAGCTGACGGACTTTGGCCTCGGCTCCGAGCCATCACATACTCCTGAGCAGTTGCAAGGCGAACCGACCAGTCCCGCCACCGACATCTATGCGCTCGGTAATCTCATGTATGAGATGCTGGCAGGCCGCAGAACATTTGAGGGTGATACGCCTGTAGCCATTGCCATGCAACACATCCACGATCAGCCGATACCGCCCAGCCAACTCAATCCCACTGTTCCCCCTGCACTGGAAAAGATTATCCTGCTTTGCCTCGAAAAAGCGCCAGAGAATCGATACAGTGACGGTAATCAACTGGCACGGGTTTTGGAAGAGTTTGGCAAAGCTGAGGGGTTCTAACCGTCCGTAACATGGCATTATACCCGAAGCATGGCACCCACGAGGAGTGCCATGCTTTGTTTACTGCTCATCGTTTGATTGTCATGTGCCTACGCCGTCTTGAAGCGCAGCATGACGCGGCCCAGGCGTACCTCATCGTTATCATTGAGGGGCGTGGGGGTTTTGGGGGCGAGACGCTGGCGGTTCACGAAGGTGAAGTTGGTACTGTTCTCGTCCTCGATCATATACTGGCCGTTCTCCTGGAAGATGCGGGCGTGCAGACGTGAGACGCCGCCCTCTTCGCCGCCGTGCGGAGTCATGTCAACATCCGGGTAGATGTTGCTGACAGCATCCTCACGCCCAATCGTGATATTGTCCTTGCCGCTCAGGTCAAATTCCTGGTTATCGGCCTCCACGATCAGGCGAGCCGTCATGGCAGGTGCGGCTACCGGCGCAGCAGCAACTGGAGCCTGCGCCACGGGTGCGACTGATACATCTGGCGCGGCGGCTACTGGTGCGCCAGCTAGCAAGCTCTGGCCGCAGTTGGAGCAGAAAGCCTCACCAGCTGGATTGCTGGCTCCGCAGGATGGACAACTGACCGTCGCAGTTGACATGGGAGCAACAGGCGCTGGTGCGGTGGCAACGGCGGGAGCGGCATTGAGCGGCTCACCGCATTCATCACAGAAGGCCGAGCCATCGGGATTATCGTGGCCGAGTGAACATTTGATAGACATCGTTTTTTATCCTTTCTTGAGACGTGTTAGAAGATTCACGCTCGTGCAGTATTGTTGTATCTATGTTTGGGGCAGAATATGCATGCCCGTAGTGTACGTACTGTAAGGCAGAATATCGTCGAGTCTTTGAGTAAGTTTGCGTGTCTTATTGCCAATGGATTTAATTTGATCTTGTGAAACCTGTTGCCCCTGATTCATCTGCTCAAGTGCATTCTGTGTCTCCTCGTCTAGTACACGAGTGACGTTGGGAGCCAGGCGTGTCGTGACCTTGCCGGTGCGCTTATATTCGTCCAACACACGGGTCACGAGGCGGTTAGCATTGGACTTCTCAGCAAAATTCATGACCAGTGCGTTAACCTGCGCAGCCATATTGGCATCATTCGTAAAGGTAACTTTGATCTCGTCGCGCACACGTTCGCCGACCAGATTGGCAACGGGTACATCATAGCTCAATTCGGCCTGCGCGATGCGGAAGAGACCGGCGGGACGTGGGTCAAGCATCAGCTCGACCAGCACCGAGATGGGCGTATCTTTCTCTAAGTCGCCCAACGGCACCACTACCTGGCGGTCAGAAAGCGCCGACGGGTCTACGTCGCGGATCAGTGGTAACACTTTGACGGCTTTGCGCGGTGTGACACCGGTTGGCAGGCGCAAGGTCAAGGTCGCGTTGCGGACCGCGACGGCGACGGCGCTCTGATATTGCTGCTGGAAGATGCTCATGGCATCACCGGGGTTGCGAATAAACTCAGAGGGGTTGCCACCGCTCAGCGTGCCAATGTCGTCGAGCAGGCTTTCATCCCAATCTTGGCCGATACCTAGCGTCGAGATAGTCACGCCCTGTCCGGTGGCTTCTCTGGCAAGCATGCGGCATTTCTGTGTATCACCATAGGTCACGCCATCGGTGAGAACGATCATGCGTTTGATGGCATTGGGAATATTCCAGCGCCGCAGTTCGTTAAGGCCGAGTTCCATGCCGAGTGACATGGTGGTACCACCGGCATCCTGAATGCGATCAATGGCCGCCTTCATGCCGGGTTTGTCGTTGGCAGGCATGGAAGGGATAATCACCTGGGCGGTATCGTCAAAGATCACCACTGAGATGTAGTCAGTTGCTTCCAGGTTATCAAGCACGGTCTTGACGGCTTCGCGGACATTTAACAGTTTCGCACCCTTCATCGAACCGGAATGGTCGATCACCAGGGCCACATTTAAGGGCATGCGCACCTGTGCCATCACATCGGTGGTTTTGGCCTCCAATAAAACATATGCGAGCTGACTGCCACCAGTGACCGGCATATAGTCCTTTCCTAACTGGTGTGCCAGCGTTACCTCTCCGGGCATAGCTATGTACTCCTTTCGCGTTCGGCTTGCTCTAGTATATCATGCGAGATCATGTGAGCGCCTCTTGAACTGCCCACAACTGCAACTATCCGCGCACAAAAACGACGACGGCGCTGATATTATCTTCGCCACCGTTGGTATTCGCGGCATCAATCAATTGCGTACAGGCCGTTTGTGGGTCTGGCGCGTTCACTAGTATCTCTGTAATCTGTGGATTGCGTATCATTTCCCACAGGCCATCGCAGCAACTGAGGAGAATGTCGCCAGGGTGAAGCTGCTGTTTGAAGTCGTCTACCTGCACGTTTGGCTTATCCCCCAGGCTGCGGAAAATCTGGCTACGCTGTGGATGCGTATAGATGTCATCAGGCTCAATCAGACCACTGGCAACCAATTGGCTAACCAGGGAATGATCATTAGTGAGTTGGTACAGCTTACCATCGCGTAACATATACGTGCGACTGTCGCCAACGTTGATAATGTACGCATGCTCGCCCACGATCATAAAACCGGTTACGGTCGAACCCTTATCGGTCTTATGGCGCTGATTATCCTGACAAAGCGCCAGGTTGGCATCCTGAATGGCTCCTTTGAAAGTGTCAATCAGGTCGTCTTCCGTCAGTTCTTTTGTCTGCTCGCCAGCTTTCTCGGTCTCCAATGGTTCCATCAACAGTGCGCGTGTGATGCGTTCGGCGATGACGTTGATGGTCATGCGACTTGCTCCCTGACCGTCGTCGTGACCACCCATACCATCGGCCACAATAAAGATGCCGACCGGCGCGGCAATGGATTCGTGAATGCGTTGCAGCTGCAAGACCAGTGTGCTATCCTCGTTAGGATCGCCGCGCCGCAGCATTCCGGCATCCGAGTCAGTGGCAGCCAGCAGATGAACACCGTTGGGGAAGAGCGGCTGAGAGATGTGCGGTTGTTCTATAACGTAGGTACAGCCCTGATCGACGAAGGTATTAACAATCTGACCAAGCAGGACATGCGCGTCGTCGTTCGTGCTGGTAGTGCCGGTGGCGTCGTACTCGTGCATGGTGTATTCGATATTCAGCAGTTCGGCTCCGCAATCGATGCAGAACTCGTCACCCTCGGCATTCTGTTCCGAGCCGCAGTTCCAGCAACGCTGATAGCCCTGGTGGTCCACAACCTGATAGACATGTTCATGCTCATCGTTACTAACCACCTGCACGACCTCATAGCGCCCATTGATGGTCGCGCCAACCTCAAGCAATGGTGATGTGTTTACATCTTCACCTTCGGCGGTTGGCTGGCTTTCTACCCCTTCATCCTCTGTAGGGACCGATGTATCGTGTCCACTGGCCGGTTCGTCGGGTTCGGCAGGAGGTGATGCGTCTGGTTCGACAAAGGGGGGTTTGTCGGGTTCAACAGGGGACAATTCATCAGAATCAGAGGTAGAGGATGCATTGGCGGCATCGGTTGGCACCGTGATAGTGGGTTGATCGGCAATATCAGTGATGCCGTTTTCGGTAGCCTCAATCTCAGCATCTCCAGAATCATCAGCAGTATCCTCGGCCTCGTTTTCGGCCTCTTGCTGCCAGCGACGCACATGATAAGCCACCATTTCTGCTGGTGTGAGTATCTGCGTTGGTGCCAGACTAATATCATCCACTGGCACGTTATTGCCATTGGTCGCGGCTGGCTCGTGCGCGGCCACCTGCTCTGCCTGTTCCGCTACCTGTGCTGATGTAGCTGGTGTAGCAGCTTGCGACTCGCTGGCCTCGGCAGTAGTGACCGGTGCGCTGCTTGTCGCTGATGCAGTTGGCTCAGTAGATGCCGTGGGCTGCTGTTCTGTTATCAGGGAGCGACCGCAACCTTTACAGAAGCGGGCGTTCTCACGGTTTTCTGTATGACATGACGGACAGAGCATCCTGCCCTCCTTCAAAATGTTTTATTAGAATAATCTATCTTAAAGTTGTTTCTGCAAACGTAATACTTCCGCGTTATTCGGGTCGCGTTGGAGTGTCTCTTTTATCATGCGCCGCGCTTCCGCTTTCTTGTTCATTTTGAGATAGCAGGTCGCCATTGCACTATAGATGTCGGGTATGTCAGGACTATTCTGCCGTGCCTGCTCCAGGGCGCTGAGAGCTAGCTTCCATTCACGTGCCTCCATGTGTGCGCGTCCAAGCTCATACCAGCCTTCCCAGAGTGTGGAATCCTGTTGCGTAGCCTGCTGAAGCGTGCTGATCGCAGGCCGAATCTGCTTCATCTTGATGTAGAGACGCCCAATAGCTACTAAGATTAACGCATGATTGGGATTAATCTTCAAGCCATCCAGAAAGTACGCTTCAGCTTCGCGGTTATAGCCTTGCTCCATCGCCGCCAAGCCCAGTTGGTAGTAGATGGCCGGGTCTTGCGGAGCCAGCACCAACGCCTTCTTGAAGGCACTAGATGCCTTCGCATAGAGTTCCAGATCGCGGTAACAGAGGCCAAGCTGGAAATGCGCATCGAGCGCGGAAGGTTTTAAGCGTGCAGCTTCCTCCAGTTTCTCAGCCGCCAGTGTCAGGTTCTCTCGCGCACGCTTTTTGTCGCTCTCTTTGAGCGACTGACCACATTGACGATAGGAGCGCCCAAGCTGATAGACGGGATCGTAGGTGGCGTTGGTAGTGTTGCCATTCTGGGCCAGCTTGAACATATTGATGGCCTGCACATACTCTTTTTTGCTCAGGTGTTGTAAACCCTGACGATAGGCCGTGCCAGCATCGATAGTCGAGACGGCGGCTGGCAATGATGGTCGGGCCGATGTTGTCCCATTGGTGACAGGCTGAGCTTTAATTGATTGCGCAGGTCGCGCTTGAACAGGTTGCGCGGGCCGTGCCTGAATAGGCGGATTAATCGGACGCGCCTGGATGCCAGCGCCGACACGCGCCGGAGCGACATTCTGTGCGCGTACCTGTGGTGGCACTGTTCTGGCTCCTGCCAGGAGTGGTTGACCATCACGCTTACAGAATTTGGCACCGGGGCGATTCTGGAAGCCACACTTAGGGCAGACCAGTCCAGTTGCCATCACGGGAGCGGGAACGACGACGGTCGCATGAGGTGAGATGGCCGGAACCTGAATCGTCGTAGCCGCTTGACGCGCCGCTACATTGCCGGGCTGACACTGTTGCAACGCCATGCGCATAGCCTCCGCGCTCTGGAAACGCTGCGCCGGACTCTGTTGCATGGCTTTGATAATAACCTGCTCAACCGGGCAGATAATCTTGTTGCCAACCTGAACGGTGCGCAAGCGCGGATTCTTCGCCAAAATGCTACCCTGTGGCGGCGTCTGAATCGGGTCCGGCTCATAGTTGGTGAGCAGGTGATACATGGTCGCGCCCAGTGAGTAGATGTCGGAGCGGGCATCAGTCTGCACCAGTTGACCGGGATTCTGTGCGCTACGCCTCTGACCAGGGGCGGTGATCGACCCCAGATGTTCTGGTGAGGCATAGGAGATGGTACCCAGA
>JAJZEJ010000718.1 GCA_021828635.1 Chloroflexota bacterium | reverse complement strand
ACTCATTGCCCAGGACATTAAACGTTTGCATGGTCTGGGCTATGCACAGGAACTTTTCCGCACGATGGGAGGGTTCTCGAATTTCGCCATCTCCTTCACGATTATTTCGGTGCTTAGCGGGTGTCTGACCCTCTTTTACACCGGCATCACGACATCAGGTTTCGCGGCAGGCTCTATCGGTTGGCCTCTGGTGACAGTTTTTGTCGTCATCGTCGCCCTCGGCATGGCTGAATTGGCCTCGGCCTACCCGACTGCCGGTGGTCTCTACTATTGGGCCTCCAAACTTGGAGGACCGGCCTGGGGCTGGTATACCGGCTGGTTCAACCTGATTGGACAGATCGCCATTACCGCCGGTATCGATTACGGTCTGGCTGTCTCTCTCGACGTGTTGCTCAATGCCTGGTTTCCCGCTCTTCCAGCCACGCTTGGCTCCGTTGCTGGCATTGATCCTGCTACACAGTGGTTTACGTTACTCCTTTACGCTATTGTGCTGATCTTACATGCTTTTCTCAACATCTTTGGTGTGCGTATCGTCGCGCTCCTGAATGATGTGAGTGTCTGGTGGCACATCGTTGGCGTCCTTCTGATCGGTGGCGGCGTGGTCGTCGCTGCTCTAGTCGGTGCGCAATTTGGAGGGACGCACTTTGCGGCGCATGTCGCGGCGGCCCCGCTTAATTCTGCTGGTGCGCTGTTTAGCGCAAACCCCAAATACAATCAAACTGGTTTCCCCATCTGGTATGCCTTCCTGCTCGGCTTGCTACTGGCCCAGTATACCTATACCGGCTATGATGCTTCCGCGCACATGACCGAAGAGACGGTTGGGGCTGAGACACGTGCGCCGTGGGGCGTAGTGATGTCTGTTGTCGTCTCTGCGGTTGCTGGCTACGTTGTGTTAATGGGCCTGCTCTCCGCCGCTCCAGACTTGGTGAAGGCTGCCGGTTATATCAATCCTGTACTCTACATTCTGGAGAGTCGCCTGGGTTACTTGCTGGGTACACTGTTCTTTGCGGTAGCGGTCGGTGCGCAGTTTTTCTGCGGCATGTCCTCGATCACCACGAATTCGCGTATGATCTACGCTTTTTCGCGTGATGGAGCCGTTCCCTTCCACGAACTCTGGCACCACCTGGATCGTGGCCGCACACCCCGCAATGCCATCATTCTCTCGGCTATCTGTGCCTTCATCCTGGCGATTCCGACCGTCTTCAACTTTGCGGCCTATGTAGCCATCACCTCGATTGCTACTATCGGCCTTTATATTGCTTATGGTATTCCCATCCTGTTGCGTCTGATGACAAAAGACTTCCATCATGGTCCCTGGCATCTGGGCGCATGGAGTAAACCCATCGGTATCATTGCCGTTATCTGGGTAGTCTTCATCTCAATCCTTTTCATGCTACCCTCCGCCTTGCCGGTTAATGCGGTTGATTTCAACTACACACCGGTTGTAGTGCTGGGTATGCTGGTGATTCTGGTGATCTGGTGGATGGTCAGTGTACGGCACTGGTTTAAGGGTCCAAAGATTCAGGGATCGGCTGAGGAGTTGTCTGAGATCGAGAAGAGTGTAGGTGAGACAGCCGTCGTTGATGTTGAAGCTGCAGCTGGCGGCGGTGAATAGGCAGGAGGCAAGAATCAGGAGGCAAGAAGCATGGTTCCCTGATTGCTTCTATAGTTGCGCTTTTCCCTGGTTTCTGCCACAATGAGAGTGGTTTGATTTTTGATCTTGCTTAACCACATAAAAAACATGTACGGGCGTGATGGAACACGCTCGTACATGTTTTATAGATCATCTCCATACAAAATGGAAAGGGATAGCGTATGAGATTGGCTAACAAAGTTGCGATTATTACGGGTGCAGCCAGTGGGATGGGTCAGGCTGCTGCCTTGCTATTCGCGCAAGAGGGGGCCAGCATTGTTGTGAGCGATGTCAGTGTTGAAGCCGGCGAACGGACCGTCAAGCTTATTCAGGAGGTGGGCGGTAAGGCTATCTTTGTCAGGGCAAACGTAGCGGATGAGGCCGAGGTAAAGACAATGGTTGCCAGCGCGGTCGAGACCTTTGGGCGTGTTGATGTGCTATACAATAATGCGGGTATTATGCCGACCGATGATGGTAGCGTAACTGATATTACTGAAGTAACCTGGGACCGCATCATGGATGTCAATATCAAAAGTGCCTTTTTGTGCGCGAAGTATGTAATTCCGGTGATGCAGCAGCAGCAGCAAGGGTCGATTATTAATGTTGCCTCATTTGTGGCCTTTATGGGTTGCACTGTGCCGCAGGATGCCTATACCACCTCGAAGGGTGGCATGCTGGCACTGACCAAGTCGCTGGCAGTGCAGTATGGACCACATGGTATCCGTTGCAACGCCATCTGCCCTGGTCCCATCGAAACGCCATTATTGCGTGCCTTGTGGACGAGCGAAGAAGCTCGCAACCTGCGCCTGAATCGCATTCCAATGGGACGTTTTGGTGAGGCAAAGGACATCATCTACATGGCGCTTTACCTAGCCTCGGACGAGTCATCGTGGACAACGGGTGCCTGGTTAGTGGTAGATGGTGGTATCACTTCCAATTATTTTTAAGGCGAGAAAGGATGCTAATATGGATATTGCGGAGATTAAGCAACGCATCACCAATCATGATATCGAGTATGTCAAGGTCGGTGCGCCGGATATCGAAGGGGTATTTCGCGGCAAACGGGTAGCAGGAAAGTTTTTCCTGGATTCGCTGGAAGATGGCTTTGCGCAGTGTGATGTGCTGTTCGGCTGGGATATTGCCGAGAATGTGTTGCCCAACCTCAAAGCCAGCAACTGGGAGCGTGGCTTCGCCGATATTGTGATGAAGCCCGATCTCGTCACCTTCGCCCCTGTACCCTGGGAGCAGAATGTCTACTCCTGCATTTGTGATCTCTGGTCAGAGCATGGCGAAGAGGTGACTATCGCGCCGCGCTATGTGCTAGGCAGCCTGGTAGAGCGTGCGCGTGCGCTAGGCTATGTGCCAATGGCCGCCTCTGAGCTGGAGTTCCGTTTCTTCCGCGAGACGCAGATGTCGCTACGCGAGAAAGACTTTGGCCCCCATCTGACGCCGCTCAACCCTGGTATGAACTGCTATGCTATCAGCCAGGCTAGCGCCGACGATCATCTGTTGAGCCATATTGCGCGTATGATGCGCGATCATGGCGTAGAGATTGAGGGCTACAACCGTGAGCATGGTCCCGGCATGTATGAGATGAATATTCACTACTCTGACGCGCGTGGTGCCGCTGACCGCACGATGCTTTTCAAGACGGGCGTGAAAGAGATCTGCTATCAAGATGGCTTTGCCGCTACCTTTATGGCGAAGTGGAGCGATCAAGAGGATGGTAGCAGTGGTCACTCGCATATGAGCCTGTGGGATAGTAACATGCAGCGCAATCTGTTCTGGGATGAAGATGCGCCTGCTCATATGTCACAGACCATGCGCTATTTCCTGGCTGGTGTGCTGGACAAGCTGCCGGAGTTCATGCCGCTTTACGCGCCGGTCATCAACTCCTACAAACGCTATATTGAGGGTACGTGGGCTCCTCTCAATACCACCTGGGGCATGGATAACCGCACCTGCTCTGTGCGTATCATCAACAACGGTCGCCGCTCAATTCGTATTGAGAATCGTGTGCCGGGCGCGGATGCCAACTTCTACTTGGTCTTTGCCGCTATGCTGGCAAGTGGCCTTTACGGTATCGAACACAAGCTAGAGCTACCGTCACAACTTTCGGGCAATGCCTATGATGCCGCGACGATAGCCAGTGCTATCGAGGCTGGACAGATCAAGCCTCTGGCCCGTAATCTGACCGATGCTACCAATCTTTTTGAGCGTAGCGAGGTTGCCAAAGAATATCTGGGGGCCGATTTCGTCGAACACTTCACGGCCACGCGCCGCTGGGAGGTGCGCGAGTACGAGAAAGCCGTCACCAACTGGGATCGCCGTCGCTACTTCGAGCTAATTTAAGATTTCCAATAAAGAACATGGCCGTTGGATGGCGACCCGTCCAACGGCCATGTTCTTTATTTTTCTTCTTCTTCTTCAATCCACCCCACATCTTCGCGGAAATTCAAGCCTTGTGCCACGGCTTCTTCGGCGGTTAGATAGGGCAAAAGGTGGCCGACCAGGGGTTGACCAGCTTTGTAGCGTTGCAGATTGGCCCAGGCGTGGTCATGCATGGTTTGCATCGCTCGCTGCTCATCACCCAATGATTGCTCGATATATTTGAGAATATTGGTGGCGCGTGGCTGTTCGGCTGTTGAGAGATATTGTTTGCCTAGCATACGCGAGAGGATGAACAGGTCTTCGTCGCTGACCAGCCCGGTATGCTCGGCTTGTAGCATCAGGCGCAAATTACGTGCCAGCCACGAGTCAAGGATGCCGACATTCATTTCCACATCGTCACGCATGCCACGATTATTCAGATTACCGGAGCCGACAGTAGACCAGACATCATCGACGATAGCGACTTTGGCATGCACATAAACTGGACGGTAATGCATTTTGCCATCTTGCATATCGGAGGTTGCCAGCGTGAAGGCATGGAGACGTCCCTCTTCAACGGCTTCAGGAGCCTCGGTACGCAGTTTGTGTAGTCCGGCGTCGCTAAAGGCGCGTCCAACATTAGGATGGTCGGGTAGGATGATCGTCATGGATGCGCCGCGCCGCAGTGCCTCGCGCAATTCATTCAGATTATGCTCCATCTCCTCGCTATCATAGCCTAACATAGAGATGTCGATGCCGGTATAGGCACGTAGCCAGAGGTATTGATTTTCCAGGTAGACAAAATGCTGGATGTTATGCAGTGCATGTGCGTAAAGCTGTGCGATGCCGCGTATAACTTTTGGCTCAAAATTATAAGTGTGTTCAGGAATGGTACGCGCTATCTGCATAACGCTCTGGCTTTGTAAAGGTTGCGTCGGCTCGTGTATGGGAACGAGTAGTGTTTCATCTAGGTGATGATGGGTCACAACATAGTTCCAACGTTGGCGGAAGTTTAATTCAACATCTTCCGCTGCCGGTCCCTGAATGAGTGTGTGAGCATCATGCCAACCATGTGGTGTCTCACATTTGTGATTGGTGCGTAGCGGCGTTGCGAAAGGATGAAAATGCGTATCCCAACGATCAAACTCGCCACTCAGCTCAATTAGCAGGTCGATGCCGCCCACAAAAGCCGTATTGCCATCGACGACCGCACACTTTTGATGCAGCGACTCAGCTGGATGATGCAAAATACCAAAAGAGCTATTGTCTAGCAAGCAGGCTACACCCACCTCTGTCAATTCTTTATGGCTTGCTTCCACATCGCAGCTAGGAAAGACCGGTGAGCCTTTCCAGATCAGCACCTTGACCTCGACGCCCTTACTAGCGGCATAGCCGAGAACGGCCTGTACTGAAAGATCGTGGCTGCACCAGAAGGCAATCGCATCCTCATCCAATCCACTGCCGCGCAGCTCTGCCAGTAGAGCTTCTTGCTGTGGGCTACCATCTGGTCCGGCGCGATGGTCGGTACCACGTACCATCTCCATGCCAGCCGTCAGACCCCAATCGGCGATGTAAATATAGCGTTGTGCTTTGAGAAAATGGTGGCACATCGTCAGCATAGCGGTTCGCCCGTCTACCAAGTAGGCGGCTTGTGAGTCTGTGTGTACCGGAGTATCGCCTGTGGCCCACCATTGCTGTTGTTGTGGATTGTAAGAGCTTTGCACCTTTCACACTCCTCTCTGGAAAAACAAATCATCGCAAAATTTCACGTAGGGACCGATTGATCGCGTCCGCATTGGTGTAGGGACCGATTGATCGCGTCCAGCATGCCGGCGCTTGGACATGCTGCATGCTTGGGCAACGCGGACGCGGTCAGATGCCGTGAAACTGGTGGAACTGGTCCCTACACAACAATAATACATTACTCGCTGGCAACGGTTGTAGGTACGGCAACCGTTGCTGGCCCAATCCAGACCGTTTGAATGTTGACAAACTCGCGGATGCCGAAGATGGAGAGTTCGCGTCCGTAGCCACTGCGCTTCACGCCACCAAAGGGCAGGCGTGGATCAGAGGTCGTCATGCCGTTGATGAAGACACCACCAGAAGCGAGGCGACGCGCAATCTGACGGGCCTGCTCAATGTCGCGTGTCCACAAGTTGCCGCCTAGACCGAATTGTGAGTCGTTGGCGAGCGCAATAGCATGTTCAGTATCATGAGCGCGAATAACCGCCGCTGCTGGGCCAAAGGTCTCCTCGTTGAAGACGGGCATATCGGGCGTGACGTTGGAGAGAATTGTTGGCTGGTAGAAACAGCCTTTGCCATCCTGTGGCTTGCCACCCAGTAGCACACGCGCTCCCATCTTAATAGAAGCCTGCACCTGCTGATCCAGCATGTCACGCAGGTCGCTACGGGCCATCGGGCCAACCTGCGTCTCGCGGCTCAGTGGATCGCCGACACGCAGTTTCGCCGTTGCCTCGACAAACTTGCGCTCAAACTCCTCAGCGACCTCTTCGACGACGATGAAACGTTTGGCGGCGATACAGCTCTGACCGGTATTCTGGAAGCGTGCGCGGGCGGCTGTTTGCGCTGCACCATCCAGATCGGCATCAGCCAGAACGATAAAGGCATCCGAGCCACCAAGCTCCAGCACCGTCTTTTTGAGAACGCGGCCAGCCGTCGAGGCAACCGCGACACCGGCTGGATCGCTGCCTGTCAGCGTAATGGCGGCAACGCGCGAGTCTTCGATGAGTTTGCCAGTCTCGGCTCCTGGTACCAGCACAGTGCGGAAGACGCCTTCTGGAAAGCCACACTCGCGGAAAATATGCTCGATCTCCAATGCTGTCATGGAGACATTTGAGGCGTGTTTGAGAACGGCGGTATTGCCTGCCATGAGCGCCGGTGCGGCAAAACGCAGAACCTGCCAGTAAGGGAAGTTCCAGGGCATCAGGGCTAGTACGACGCCGAGCGGCTGAAAAGAAACATAGCTCTCCTCTGCGTTTGTAGCTACCATCTCATTAGCGAGGAATTTCTCCGCGTTCTCAGCATAGAAATCACAGTTCCATGCGCATTTCTCGACTTCGGCCTCAGATTCTATAATTGGCTTGCCCATCTCCAGAGTAGCAATACGGGCTAGCTCGCTTTTGTTGGCGCGTAGATAAGCGGCGACACGGCGAATAGCGGCGGCGCGTTCGGCAAAACTGGTTTCGCGCCAGCTGAGAAACGCATTGTGCGCCTGCTCAAGTGCCTCGTCAATCTGCTCTAAGCTATATGGCTCGAACGTGTGCAAGACCTCTTCTGTCGCGGGATTAATAGACTGGATGCTCATTTGGGTTTGTTGTCCTTTCGCTCTTCCCTGCTCTGAACTCTACCAATCTCAGAGTACGTCGTTGTAACCAGGGTATGTTTATCACTTCATCATACCATATTTTGCCCGCAACCAATGAGACCTACTCAGCATCCTCGCCCGTCAACGTATCCTGATTCGAGTGCAAGCTTTGTGCCATCTCTGGGTCCATTTTGTTCAG
>JAJZEJ010000334.1:2621-7544 GCA_021828635.1 Chloroflexota bacterium | reverse complement strand
CAACTCCGCGAACCACAGCGGCAGCGCAGGGCCGCACACAAGGCGCACGCAATTACACGACTACCGGTCCCCAACAACGTCCCTTGCGTGATACTCAGCCACCTGCCCGTCCTCAACAGAAAAAGCCCCACTGGCTCTTGTTTGTTGGTTTGGGTATGGTCGCGGTAATCGTGCTATGGGTTCTCGGTTCGTCGGTGCTGGCCTGGGGCGATCAGCTTTATAACAATGTACGCTATGGCTATCCGCGCACCTACCAGACAAATGCGGTAGTTGGTCACGACGACAGCAAGGCGCATCCCAGTCATTTTATCGCCATCAACCTCAATCACCAGGTGGTCATCGAGGAATTTATGGGGGGCGATCCATCGAAGGCCGTGACCTATGTCGCGCCTGTCTATATCGCGGGCGCTAACGGCGATCTGGCTCCCGTGACGCTAGAATTCCGCGATGTCACTGGAGATGGCAAAGTGGACATGATCGTGCATATTCATTTGCCCGGCCAGGATCAAGTATCTGTATTTATTAACACCGGCACAAAGTTTAGGCCGGCCACTCCCAACGACAAGATACAGTTAAACCCGTAATAATTAGCGTCGTTGGAAGATGCGCCGATAGTGTTCGGCAACTAACTCGGCGGGGAAGACGCGCAGCAGGCCCACCAGCGCCAGCGCGAAGGCCAGCCAATCGAAGCCTGCATCGATTGGCACACCGAGTAGTGTACCAATCAGGGGCAGTAGCGTGCTGCTGACAAATTCACCGAAGATATCGGGGAAAATCAGTAGCACCAGCAGAAAGATAATGGAGCCGACAAAGCCTATTTTGCGGAGTAGAGGAACACGCTGATCTGTCAGTAATGCTCTGATGAGCTTGACGGTCTTCATCAAGTGAAAGAACACGTCAAACATCCGTGGATGAATCAATGTTTCTGGGTATGGAGATGTCTGTTCTTGCATGAGTCTTGTCGTTCTCCTCTGCTGCCCTTTTCCTCTAAATTCGTAGGGGCATCATTCATGACGCCCTCGTACCCCGTCGATCCTGCTTCCAGGGCATGATTCATCACGCCCCTACGAGTCTTATACGCACAAGTTGGCAGAGCGGTTGTATCTTCTCTGGAAAGAACGTTCCTCATGTCCGTTATTTGCATACATTCAAAAAACCCACCACGGTAGGGACCGGTTCACCGCGTCCAGCGTGCCAACCTTGCCCAAGCATGGGCGGACGCGGCGAACCGGTCCCTACCTTAATGGTGCATGAGCGTGGGAATAATCAGTTCGAGCGCGTATTCGATGTGCCAGACCGTCAGGCCGATAGTCAGGAAGGCCAGAAAGATATGAAAGGCACGCCAGTAGCGAATGATGTAGCGATAGCATTGCTCACGCTGAAGCGCCTTCTGCACTTCCGCCATCGCCGAAATCTGCTCTTTCGCACCAGGAAGCAAAGCTCCTGGCGCGGTCAATGCGCTCTTACGGTCGGGTACAAAGCGATATTGGCGTGCATCTTGATTGATCTCTTGCGGTGTCTCTTCTAACGAGATGTAGGCTAAGTCCCACGAATCTTGCAGTGGCACCAGACTGGCTGGCGCACCAGCTTTACGTGTGCCGTGCGCATTAGCACTTGCGCCTGTATTAGTTGAGGCTGAGAAGCCGCGTAATTGCTGCGTATTATGCGTCACGATAGATTCAAGCTGCTTGGTGATATTTTGCAGACGATCTTCACCCTGCATTGTCAGGGCTTTATTTACCTCGTCGGCGATCAGGCGTGGAAGCAGCATATCCAGCAATTTGCCAATCGCGCCACTGATAACCAGCGCGATCATGCCGTAGAGCGCATAGGTACCGGAGCGTGGATTAAAATTGCCGAACGAGTGCATGAACAGGACGAGCAGGCCCGCGACACCAAAGCAGATATGCCAGTCTAGCGCGGCGTGAATCTGGCCGATAGCGCGTTTCCGTGCGCGACGACGCATGCTGAACATGATTGCCGCCAACACCATCAACGCGGTACCGAGAACGGCATAGAGTAGACCGACAGTGCTATCGGCAGCGGGATCGGCACTGGTATGGCTGTACCAGAGATAGAAGAGGCCGCAGACAGCAGCAATCAGCAGGCCAACAAGAAAGCTTCTAAGCCAGGAGGGCGTCTTTTGGAAAAAGACGAACGAATAGCCTCTTTCGCCTTCGTTTTGTTGATACTGCATGAATTATTCTCCTCCTGAACGCACAAGCCGTACCTTGAGCCACATCATCATTGCGTCGCGGTGCAGCCCAACTGGGCAGGGCGAGACGCACACTCCACACTGGTAACAGGCACGAGCGAAACGCGCCACCGGCCCGGAGACTGCACCGGAGAGTGTCTCGCGGTTTAAGCGGTCAATCGTAACGGGTTCAGCCAGGGCAGGGCAGGCCAGTAGACACTCGTTGCAGCCAATACAGGCTTGCAGTTCCTGCATGACCTGTGGCCCTGTTTTA
Organism: Chloroflexota bacterium; assembly: GCA_021828635.1. The sequence goes on along the minus strand of JAJZEJ010000334.1, from coordinate 5,076 downwards.
TGTAAAAGCACAGGATTTGGCATTCAGGTCTCTCTCTCTTTAACTATTGTGGCTAACTATGCCTTCCTGGTGTATGACCAGAGACTGTGTGATGGGCGACTCTCTGGCATCACCTCTTGCTCACGTTGGATAATTTTCGGCGCTCTATTCCCTTGCGTCTCACGTCGCACTACAGGCTGCTTTGCGCTATATGACCAGAGGCTGCGCGATGGCGGTTGTGTGAGCGGATAGCTTGCCGACACCGGCTCCACGCTAGACTCGACAACACTGTTTTGAATGGTAGGTAGCGTACCGGTAAATGGACTGATCTCTTCCTCCTCTATCGGCGAGGCTGGCCGGGCTTGCTGCGTGACGGGAATCTGCGTCTGCATCTTATGAATAGCGTCCGTCTGGCGACTAAGTTGTGGACGCGGAGCCTGTGGTTGTGAAGCGACTAAAGCGTCTGTGCGGCGGTTTGTACGCCAGGGATTGAGTTCATCGGTATCACGTTGCGGTTGAACAGGCATGGGTTGAGCGGGTATGGGTGCAGACGCGATCAATCGGTCCCTATTCTGCGTGGGTATGGGTTGCGGTCGTGCCTGGACAATGCGTGTCTGCGTGGTTGTCGGCATGCTCGGTGCTGGTAAAGCCAATGGAGGCGGCAATTGGCCGGTGGTGAGCATGGTTTGAGCCGCACAGGTGTGGCGCTCTGAAAGATAGCGGCGAGCATCAAAATTGCCTTTGAGGAGCGCCTTTGTGATGTTGCGTACCGAATGTCCTTCATCGATAATCTGCTTGATAGCCAGGCTATCGGGCTGGGCGCTACCAAGCGCGAGATAGCCGACGAGACGATCATCAGCGACTGCCATACGACGATAGTTGCCCTGGCTCGTGTCCTGGCTGGCGGAGGTCAGTGTCATAATATGAGGGCCGGTTGCCAATGGGCTACCAACAGTGAGCATTGAGAGATCACCGAGATGCGTGGCGTGCCACTGAACACCGAAAGGCTCCTGCGGCTGGTCATCGTGTCCGGTGATAGTGGCGGCGGCGATCCGTGCCTGCGCCACTGCCGCGTACCATAATGCTCGCGGCTCATATTTACCGGTCAATGGATTTTTGAGCGCGGCCACGTCGCCAGCAGCAAGAATGTCGGGAACGCTGGTGCGAAGCTGGTCATCGACGACGATGCCGCGATCTTGCCGAATGGGAACTGTACAGTGATCGGCCAGTTTTGTCACAGGATTAGTACCGGTACACGTCAAAACGAGCTGGCAAGGGATCATCTCTTGCTGGTTAGTAATGACACCAGCAACCGCGCCCACGCGCCCGACGATGCCAGCAACCTCGGTATTGGTATAGACTTTGCAGCCAGAGCTACGCACCCGTTCCAGCACAATTTCGGAGGCCGGTTCGTCCAGAATACGGCCCATGAAGGTTGCTCCGCGAATAAGCCAGTGAACGCGAATGCCCCAGTAGAGCAGACCCATCACCGTCTCGATGGCGTGAACGCCACCACCAATGACAACAGCATCGCTTACCTCAGCCAGACGGCGGCGCAGGTCGAGATAGTCTTGCAAGCGATGTAAGGTACAGACGCCATCAAAGTTGCGCCCTGGTGTGCTGGCTGGCAGACCCTGCGGCGAACTACCTGTGGCGATCAAAAGCTTATCGTAGCCAAAACCATAGTTGCCACTGGCCTTGATATATTTGCTGCGCGCATGGATCTCCTCAACATGCGCATTGACGACATGAATGCGTTCCGTGCGTTCTGTACCAGCCGGATACGCCAGCAATTGTTCGCGTTCTAGCTTGCCAATAGCGAACTGCTTGAGGGCTGGTGTGTTAATCGTTGGGTGAATCTGTTCGGTAATGATGACAATGCGTTTATCGGGCGCGAGACGACGTGCCTCGATAGCCGAAGTTAAGCCGGCAATGCCATTGCCGATAATCAAAATATCCGTGTGGTCCAGTTGGGGTTTCCCCACCTGCTGCCCAATTGGCACTATTGCTCTCTCATTTTTCATCATCCCGAACTCGCTTTACTTTTAGGGGCGTGATCCATCACGCCCTGGAAACCCGTTGATCTACTCACAAACCCATTCATCTACTCACAGGGCGTAATACATCACGCCCCTACCTCACAATCCCATTCCTTGATTAGGCTCCGACGCCGCCAAATAGTGTTTCTGGTTTCAATCGACATCTATAGCGGCCAGCACGTGATTGGGCATTTGGATATAGTAGACATCTGTGTGCGCTTTTTCACGTACATGGCGTCGCATGTGTGCTACTTCGTGCAGACACCGCTCAGTGCAAATAAAGTGCAATTCCTGCCCCTTGCCAGTCTTGAAGATAAAGCTACCGTCTGCATTCACCTGTACGATGGTTCCAGCGACGTGTGTGGCGTTATTGCCATGTGCCAGTACCGGACCGATAGTGGAGACCGCTGCAATGGCAGCCCAGCTCAGCACACCGA
>JAJZEJ010000334.1:0-2611 GCA_021828635.1 Chloroflexota bacterium | reverse complement strand
GTCAGGCGGGGAAATTTCATCGTTCTCTCTCTTCTAACAAGGGTCTCTTACCCAGAGATATATTGACTTCCACCTATGTATGCTATTGTATAGCAGGGTATATCAGATAAGGGGTATCTGACAGGGAAAGTAGCCTAAATATACCAGAGCTATGGCTGTGATAGAAACAATTAACATGCTGGCAATGGTTATTCATCAACACGGCCCACCGTGGAGATCAGGTATGCATAAGCACAGGCGGTGGGAGATGTGAGGTCTATGCGTGCCTGAGTCAATAGTTCCTCGTAGGATTGAGCGTCGAGCAGGCCGAAGCGCACAAACGTATCTTTGAAGGTTGCGGCGGTAGCAAGTGTAGTCTCCACAAATGCTCTGGCCCCTGGCTGGTTGTGATAACCCAGATCAACGGCATACACCGTGTATAGTACATCGACGAAACCAGCTTCTTGTAGCAGACTGTAAATACGGGGAGCAATTCCTACATTATCCGACGTGGCATGGGTGCGGCGCTCCAGTTTTTGAAGGAGTTCCATACCCAGGCGCTCAATACGGTTAAAGGCGGTGCTAGATGTCTGACCTCGCTCGTATTCAACAATATTCAGCCAGCCGCCGGGACGCAAGAGGTGGTGTAGATCATCGAGCAAGTGTGGCCAATAGGCGGCTCGAATAAAGCCGGAAGAGCGCATATGTATCAGGTCGAAACTATGCTCGTGAAAGCGCAATGGCTGCATGAGGTCCATCTGTGTGAACGCGATATTTTTGATCTTACGTGTTCGGGCCAATTGCGCGGCACCTTTGATAAGGACTTCATCACCATCAATACCGGTAACATCGACATGGGAATAGAGTTGCACAACCTGTCTGGCCCAGATGCCCGTGCGACAACCCACATCGAGTATATGCTGTACCTCTGCCATTGCCACATTTTCCGGGATGGGACCACCCAGCATGGCCGTCAGATAGGGATGGTGGACAACACTGCTGACATCTTCTATCTCATTACTCTCCAGAGAATAGTTATCCATTTTGCATACCTTTTCTCCTGGCTATCACCTCGATAATCATCCCTGTACTACAATAGTGAGTATCCTGAGCATCGGCGCGTATTTGCGCGAAGAGCTTATCTACCTCATTTTGCGTTATCTGTTGTTTGGCAACCAGAAAATGGGCCGCACGTAAATGCGCTGGTAGCAGGATAAGCGTATAGTTATGGCCGAAGCTACCCGCCTGGTTGCCTAGATCAACGGGTGTTAATGTGTAAGCAACATCACTGTAACCAGCCTCGCTGAGCAGGCGTGGATAGAGAACGGCTGGCATGAACGATGGTTCGCTCTGACCCTGTTGTTGCATGAGAAGAATATCACGTTGACGACTCAAAAGGGTATCAGCAGCGATACTAGAAGTCGGGCCAAGCTCAAGTGTAGTGAGATAGAGCCAGCCCCCAGGGCGCAGGACACGCATCAGTTCCGTAAGCAGCGTCGTCCATTGTGGGAGCGTCACCGCTACCGGCACATCCTGGATAGAGATAAGGTCAAAACTACTCTCATGATATGGTAGCGTTTGCGAGAGCGTGTAAGGTGCGAACGTGATAGCAGCCACATTGGCCGAGTGTGCATCGGCTCGCGCCAAGTGCAACATCTGCGGGTCGGGGTCAATCGCTACAATGTTGAGTTTTGTATTGATGAGAGCGAGATCAATAGCCCAGATGCCAGGACCACAGAAGACATTGAGAACATTCCCTGACGGTTCTATACTGATTTCGCCAGGAAGCAGTGTACCCAACGTATGCAGGAACAGGCGGTGTTGCAGCCGTAAGCTGGCTGCCAGTGTCATGCGTTGCCGCCGCGAAAGATCATACAGCATGGCAACTACTCACTCTTGCGCCCATAGGCCGAGATGAGCATCCCCCAGCCACAGAGGTCGGCGTGCTGTAACTCAATGTGTGCCTGCTTTACCAATGCATCAAACTCCTGTGCGCTGAGTAGGTTCTGTTGAACAATCAATGGCCTGACATACGAGGAGAACTTCATGATTTTCATAAGAAATGCCCAGCCAGGTTTGCCGCTCATGAAACCCAGATCGATACTATCAGTTTCATAGTTGGCCTCTTCAAAACCAGCCTCAATCAGCATACCATAGAGACATTGTGCAAAACCAAAGCTGAGGCCACTCTTGTCCATTGTGTGCTGTATCTGCATCAATGCCTGCATAGCCGCACGGTACAGGCGCATAAAAGCCGGACTAGAGAGTTCATAGTAATCCGCATCGACCAGCAGAAGCCAGCCCCCTGGTCGCAGCATCCGCCAACATTCGCGTAAAAGAGTGGGCCACGTAGCAGGTGGTACACCACGTCCACGAAAGCGCATCTGAATGAGATCGAGGAAGTTGTCGGGTACGGATAATGGTTGCAGCGGGTCCATCTCACGCAATTCGATCTGGCGAACGCTACTCTGGTTGCGTCGTATTCTGGCCTGTTGCAGTGCCTGTCGATCACTCTCAATGCCATAGATATGCAGGTGTGGATGGAGACGAGAAAGTTCAAATATCCATGCTCCACTGCCACAGCCCAGGTCCATGATACGCTCCATGCTATGCACCGGCAGACATGCCGGAT
>JAJZEJ010000621.1 GCA_021828635.1 Chloroflexota bacterium | reverse complement strand
GATCGTTGGCAAGGCGAAACCATCGTTAAGCTGACTTAACTGTACGGTAGAGCCGGTCATATACTTGATAAGCTGCCATGCGGCATCAGGATACTTGGTGCCGGAGTAGGCAGACCAGGCATTGGTATAGTTCAGGTCAGCCGACTTGCCCGTAGGAGCGACGGGTAGCGGGGCAATGCCGTACTGCACGCTGGGATAGCTTTGAGTCATGTAAGGGATGAGCCAGCCACCTTCGACTGCCATTCCTACGCGCTGCTTCCCGAAAGCGTCGCCGTTCCAACCAGCACCAACGGTCGTTGGCATCACACCTGTATGATTTGTGACGAAGCCGGTATAGAAGTTCAGGCTATTCACGCCCGCCGCATTATTGAAGACGGCCTTTGTGCCATTCTGGTTCAACACCGAGCCGCCATCGGCAAGCAGGAATGCGCCCCAGCGCGAAAGGTCGGCTGAAACGCTCACGCCATAGACACCAGTGGGTGTGCCAGGATTCTTGGTCAGCTTCTGTGCATCGTTCTGCATATCCTGCCAGGTCCAACCTGCGGTAGGATAGGATAGTCCAGCAGCTTTGAACATCGCCTTGTTATAGAAGACGCCTAGTGAGTCCCAGTCTTTCGGCAGGCCGTAAATCTGGCCTTTGGTGCAGGTGAACGGATTGACCAGGGCCGAATAGTAGCTGCTGGGTGAGACATTATCGCGTGCCATATAGGGCGAGAGATTGAGCAGTTTGCCTGCGCTAATATATTCGCTCGACATATCTGGCGTCAGGTAGAACACGTCAGGAACGGTCCCACTGGCTACATCAGCACGCATCTTTGTGGGATAGTCGCCAGGAATAAGCTCCCAGTTAATAGTGATGTTGGGATGAAGTTGATGGAATTTGTCTAGATTTGATTTGACCAGTGCATCCTCAGCAGGTGAGGATGAAAAACCGGCGACAGTTAGCGTGATGTTGCCGCTTGTAGCAGAGGCGGCGGTGGTGTTCGTGCTGCTGGGGCAACTAATATAAGCATTGCCACCAGTCAGACCTTTTTGGGCAACTCCACCTGTGTTACTGCTAGCACTGCTACCACCACTGCTGCCACAAGCCGCGAGCAAGAGCGTAAGGATGAGGAAGATAGGTACAAAGAGACGCTTCATGCTGAACCTCCGGGCGCTGCTACTCAACGATGAGTGCAGCAAATTTTCGTTGTGTCACACGCCGATACAATTTTTTTGTCTACACGATGACACGTTTTATATGAGCGCGGAAAGCCAATGCTGTAGTTGCACATCCAGATCGTTGATGGCAATCTCGCACAGAAATAGGCATTACCACGACAGCACATCCGGTATTGATGAGCTATAAAACCCAAGCATATGTATACGTGTTTCTCCTTACACGGCTCAAAACTCAAGTACGACTCAGAAGTCTTAAAGGGATCGCTTGTAAGTATGGTTGTTTCTCTAAGTATGAAGTTTTTCTAAGAAATTATCAAGGGGTGAGAGTCGAGATAAAACGTTTTTGAAAAAAAGTGCCGTGACAAAAGGAAAAATTACTGTAGTGACGAGAGATGAAGGACAACAGGACTACCGCGAGGGATCGTCTTGCTTGCGCTTGAAATGCGTAGTGACAGGGATTATAATGGGCGCTGTGAAAGGAGGGCGCGAGCAATGGCACATCATATAATAAAGTTAAGCGACGAAGCTATTCAAGAGCAACTGGAACAGCTAGTTGCGTGGCGTGTTGTCGATGGGCAACTGTATCAGCAATTTGTGTTGCCGACATTTCCATCCGCTATATTTTTTGTAGGCGCAGTGGCACATCTGGCGGAACTGGGTGAGCATCATCCTGATATGCTCATTGAGTATAATAAGGTTTCTCTGCGTTTCGTGACCCATTCAGCAGGCGGTATTACTGAGAAGGATTTTGCGATGGCTCATAAGGTTGATGAGTTGTGGCAAACACTACACTGGACCCCTGGCGCTCCCCTGAAGTAGCAACATGTTCCTTTCTGTATTTGGTGGTATGTCCTGCCTGCACAAAAAAAACGCATGAGGAGAAAAGTTATGTTTCAGCGCGTTGCTATTGTTGGATTAGGGTTGATTGGTGGATCACTTGGGCTAGCCTTGCGTAAAGCGGGTATTGCACAGTATGTCGCGGGTTATGATCTTGGGCATGGTGTCAGTGAACAGGCGAGACGGGCAGGAGTGATAGATGAGGCGTATGATGCCTTAGCTGATGCTGTACGTGGTGCCGAAGTGGTTGTGCTGGCGACGCCAGTAGGGGCGATGCATGCTCTACTCACCCAGATCGCGCCTGCGCTAATGCCTGGCTGTGTTGTGACTGATGTTGCTAGCACGAAGGCTCAGGTTATGCGGTGGGCTAGCGAACTGTTGCCTGCCTCTGTCTCTTTTGTTGGCGGTCATCCCATGACAGGCAAAGAGTTGAGTGGTGTTGCTGCTGCCGATGCTGCGCTATTTCGAGGCCACGTCTATTGTTTATGTGCGACCGAGCAGACACGCCCATTTGCCGTCAAGAAAGTATCGGCGTTGATCGAGACGGTAGGGGCGCGTATTCGTTTCATGGACCCCGTACAGCATGATATACAGGTAGCTGGTGTGAGCCATCTGCCTTTTATTGCTTCGGTTGCATTGGTGAATACTGTAGCTGATGCGGACTCCTGGCACGAGGCGGCGGCGCTGGCGGCTAGTGGCTTCCGCGATATGTCGCGTCTAGCAGCTGGTAGCCCGGAGATGTATCGTGATATTTGCCTGACGAATAGTGAGGCGATTACGCAATGGATAGATGTCTATATTGCGACGCTTGAGCAGATGCGTGAGCAGATCGCTCAGCAGAGTCAATTGCTCGATGCAACTTTCGTAGAGGCGCAACAGACGCGCCAGGAATGGCAACAGTCGCAACAGGTGGTAGAATAAAAGCAGACCGCTTGCATGGGCCGATTATTTTGAGAACACTTGTGACAAAAAGAAAGCATAAATATGTATACAGAAAAACCACTAAAGACTTATCTTGATGAACTTGCTTCATCCCAACCTACACCTGGTGGTGGTTCGGCGGCGGCGCTTACTGGCTCGATGGCAGCGGCGCTAGCAAGCATGGTAGCGCGTCTTACACTCGGCAAGAGCGGTTATGAAGACGTGCAGCAAGAGATAGAAATATTGCTACATAGCACTGAGACGTTACGCGCACGCTTTGAGCAATTGATGACGGCTGATATTGAGGCGTATGGTCGTCTTTCAACGTGTTTTAAGATGTCGCGTGCAACAGATGAGCAGAAGACTGCACGCACCAGCGCGATACAAGAGCGACTGGTTGAGGCCGCGCAGGTGCCGTTGGAGATGGCTGAATGTGCCGCCGAACTGGCGCAATGCTGTGTAAGAATTGCTGAAATTGGCAACAAGAATGTTTTAAGTGATGTGGCAACGGGAGCGATGCTTGCAGCAGGCGCTGGCAATGGTGCTGCCTGGATGGTGCGAACGAATCTCAAGGCGATGAAGGATATGGTAGCAGTGCAGGCTTGCAATGATCGTCTGCTCGCGGCTCTTCATCGTCTTGAGATGTTCAGTCAGCAAGTGGCAAGTATAGTAGGAGAGAGAGCGTAAAGAGCATGACCTCAACCTTGATTGATGGGCGAGCAATGGGTATGACACTACGAGCGGAGCTACGAGACGAGGTACGCCGTTATGTGCGGGAAACTGGCAAAGCTCCTGGTCTGGTAATTGTACGTGTTGGTGGCGATGCTGCTTCCGGCGTCTATAGTAGAGCTATCCTGCGTATTGCCAATGATCTTGGTGTTACTGCACGTTTGGAACAGCTTCCAGAACAGACTTCGGCGGATGAATTGCATTCACTATTACTGAGCTTGAATGAGGATACCGCTACACACGGTATTATCGTACAGATGCCGCTACCTGCTCATCTTTCGCAAAAGATGGTCGCTGATATCATCGTGCCAGAAAAAGATATTGATGGCATCAGCCCATTGAATGCGGGCAACCTTTTCCTGGGTATGCCTGGCTTTTTGCCCTCAACGGCTGCTGCGGTGATTGAGCTTCTTGAACGTACAAATATACCCATTTCAGGCAAACATGCGGTAATTATTGGCCGCAGCAACGTGGTCGGCAAGCCGCTCTCACTGCTCCTGCTCCAGCGAAATGCCACCGTTACTCTTTGCCACTCGCGCACGGCTAATCTCAATGCATTGACGCGACAAGCCGATATTCTGGTTGCAGCTGTCGGGCGTGCCAGAATGGTCACGGCTGAGATGGTGCGTCCAGGAGCAATTGTCATTGATGTCGGCATCAATGCTCTGCCGGAAGGTGGTATTGTTGGCGACGTGGATGTGGATTCTGTGAAAGAAGTAGCTAGCCTGCTTACACCCACTCCGGGCGGTGTTGGCCCTCTCACGAATGTTGTGCTATTGAAACAATGTGTACAGGCTGCCTGGCAACAAGCTAAACAGTGATGCACGCTCTAAGGAATTGCTGGAGGCGGTTATAAACCGTCGTCTTTTTAGAAAGAGAGATGTAGATATGTATTCATTCACAGATGAACAACGCGCTTTTCTCTTGCATGGGACACGCACAGGAAAGGTAGCGACTGTGCGGAAAGATGGACAAGCGCATATTGCGCCTGTCTGGTTTACCCTTGATGGCAATACAATTATCTTTACGACAGGCGAAAAATCTGTCAAAGCAGCCAACATACGGCGCGATCCACGTGTGAGTCTCTGCATAGATGATGAGACGCCACCCTACGCCTACCTCATTGTCGAAGGAACGGCAACCGTGAGTTCTGACCTAAACGCGCTGCTTCACTGGGCAACAGTTGTTGGTGGAAGATACATGGGCCAGGAATTAGCTGAAACGTATGGTAAACGCAACGGTGTTGCAGGAGAAGTGTTAGTAAGAGTGACACCGACAAAGGTTATGTTTGCAAAGGATATTGCCAAGTAAATCTGTTGTTACTGTACCAGGTCTAGCCTCTTGTAAATTCTTTCTCGACCGTCTATACTATAAATAACGTAAGCTTGCTCACTTAGTAGCAAGTACACTTCTAGCTGTCCCTCTTCTTCTCTTCCTCAGAAAGTATCCTCTCCTATGGTACGAACAATTGATAGCTCTCTCATCAACGCCCTCAAGGCAATAACAATTCAACCCTCGTTGCAACTACTGGTTGAAGATCATGTTGTGCATTATGCATCATACCAGACGCCGGGCGTGGCAGATGCCTGGAATGATGCTTGCCTTGCTGCTGATAACAGTATTGTGCGCGTTGAGGTCACACGCGGTGGCTCCGGCTTTGTTTCAAACTTTCAAGTGCAGCGCATAACAGATCCGACGCAAGCAACCCAATGGACCACGTGGACAACTCTCCCTGGTTCCAGTGGTCTTATGTTTCAGGATGGTGGGTGTGCTGTTGCCAATGCTGCCGGTGTACTACAAGCTTTCGCGCAACGTGGCACAGGTGGTAATGATCTCTGGTGCTGGACATCGACCAACAATGGTGTTTCCTGGAGCGGTCCAGTGAGCGTGCTGGTGCCTCCAGGAGGAGCCTTGCTCAAAGGTATCAGCAGTGCGGGCAATAACGATGTCTTTTTTCTCTATGATGTCAATGGCGGTGATGCTGTCGGCTATTCACACTATACCGGTGGTAGTTGGTCATCGCTGGCTACCTGGACACTGCCCACGATTGCCTTTGGTGGCGGTTTAGCTGTCATCTGGACAGGAAGCACCTACACGCTGGTCTATTCGGATGGCTACACGCTGTACTCCTGTGTATTCAACCCCGGCAACATATGGAGTAGCAATGTGGTCATTGTACCGTCATCTAGCACGACGATTGGGCATGTCGCGCCGCGCCTCTCTTTCGCCGACGGGCTGTATACACTGACCTCCGTTGAGTTTGATACGGGCCAGATGACCGGCTCAATCTATAGCTATCCACGTCTCAGGCAATCGGGCGATCTTGTTCACTGGTCCAATGGACTGATCGTGCCGGACATGAGTAGCAGCTATGGCGTTGTGGCCCTCAAGCTGCCCACGCCACAAAGTGGTAATGCGGGCGCACGCTATTACCTGATGTCACCAATGGTAGTCTATAGCGCACCTACATTTCAAGCCAGCAATAGTACACAACAGCTTGATGTGTCGGCTTCGATTCTCTCTTATCAGCGTCTTGAGCAACCCACTAAACCGGCGCGTCTGGAAGTTGTGTTGGATAACAATCATGGTGTCTATAATGCTTTTGTTACCTCAGTAACTTCATACCAGCCAATTGGATTGAATGCCTCACTGCTCTTGAGTGAGGGTTATAAAGTGGGTGTGCCGCCGATTTTGGGAGATACAGTGCAGGTTGGCATCTATCATATCGCGCAGATTCAATTTGTGCGTTCGCCCGATCAGAATCAATTGCGCCTGATTGCGTTGGATCTATCACGCAACCTGGACCTGATTTCGCGTTATTAGTATACATACACGAACCAGACGTTGACGTATCTGGTAACGGAGGTCTGCGCGAAAGCCGGGTTGTTTAGTGTGCAGTTACCGACGACAGCACAGATGAGCGAGACCGTGCCGACATTCGTTTTGCAGGCCGGTCAAACGTATAGGCACGCATTGAACGAACTTTGTACCACTTATGGCCTGGTCTACTTCTTAGATCAGAACGAGGTCATGCAATTTCTTGAGCTATCAAGCAGCGATACCTCGGTGTGGAGCTACCAACCGGAGATTGAGGCGGTCACATTTGGCAGTAACGATCAACATGCAAATCATGTGATTGTGATGGGTAAACCACCTGCGGGAAGCGGTAGCAGTGCCTTGACAGTAGCCGAAAGTAGCGATGCCGCGCATCTGCACCTGCTTGGACTGGAACAGTTGCACTACCATGTTGATCAGAAGCTAACGACCAGCAATCAGTGTAGTCAGAAAGCCAGTTTCTTGCTGGCTCAAGAGTTGCGTGCGCAGGTGCAGCATAGCGTGACAGTACCGCTCAATCCTGCACTCCAGCTCTATGATGTGATTACACTGACCGATAGCGTGGCTCCTGTCGGTAGTGGTCAGAGTGGTACCAGCCGCATTGTTCATCTTCTGGCACAGTTTGATGCGCAACAGGCATTGATGTCACAACACCTGTTGCTCGAAGGGGTATGAAGAAGATGTTTGACTTTGACTAGGCTTTGCCAGCACGGCGACGGCGTGCCTGCGCAGCTTTTTGGCGACGTTCACGGCGTTTCTGTGTGAGGTACGTCCGCTCTTGCCCTGGCTGTTCTTCCTGGTAAGCAACACTGGCATTGCGGGTTGTGGTCTCCGTGCTGACACGCGGCTGACGGTTTTTAGACATGCCTCGAAAAATGACGGTACCAGCCATTACGCCGGAGGCGATCAACACAACCAGGTAAAAGGGAACAACGATGACATCCATGTTGCTGGGAATCCATTGCGAACTAAGCGCCAGATTCATGAAGAAGGCTAAAGCGAGTAGAAAAAACTCAATGCCGACAAGGACGTTGATCTGCTTATACCAGAGACTATTCCGTGATAATTGCCGCGCTTGAATTATTCTTCTTCGTCCCACAGCG
>JAJZEJ010000234.1 GCA_021828635.1 Chloroflexota bacterium | reverse complement strand
CATTAACCTGACCGTCCAAAACATTGTGCGCGTCAATGGCCGTTCTGTTCCAAGTGGTGGCAGTTTACCCATGCAGCCACAAGATATTCTTGTGCTAGGTAGCACCATGCTACAACTCATCGCACCGCAAAGTGACGAAGCCATCAATGGCAACGGGCAGTATCCTCCTGATGCCACAATGCCTTCCGCTCAACCAGGATTAGCTGTTCAACCCAATACACCCAACTTACCCAATGCACCGGCAATGCCTGCCGTAGAGTGGGGCCGCAAACCTGGGATGAATCCAGTTGGTGGCTATCCCACGCCAATGCAACAACAAGGTAGGAAGCCATTTGTCCCACCACAACCACCAATAGCATACAACGGCTACCAGCACTCTCGACCACCTGTAGCCTTACCAGTTCAACCCGACCCGGAACTGCTAGCGCATTCCTGGCAGGACGATGAAGAGGAGGCATTGGGTGCGGGCGTTACCATGCAATTCGCACTTCCACAACAGATGGGGCCACGCACACGCTGGCTCATCGCGGGCGCGGGTCTTGCTATCTTGTTCATTAGTGCTATCATCACCATTATCCTGAGCAGCGTGGTTGGCATAACAGCATTCACGCAGAGTGGGCCAACCAGTATCCTGGAAGCATTGACCATTCCTATCATTCCCGCGCTCGGCATCGGCCTGCTCGTTAACTTCATTGACCGCTACGAGCGCGAACCCTGGTTCCTGCGTCTGGCCGCTTTTCTCTGGGGTGCTGTGATCGCCATTCCGCCCGCGTCATTTATTGAAAATTATATCGACGCGGCGATTCAGCATGCCCTGGGACCGGCAGCCAGTATGTTCATGGTTTCATTCCTGCATGGGCTGAATGCTGGTGTGACCGAAGAGACTATCAAGGGTCTGGGCCTGCTACTGCTCTTCATTGTCTTGCGCGACGAGTTCGACAATGTGACCGACGGCATCGTCTATGGTGCTTTGATCGGAGCTGGCTTCGCAATGGTCGAGAATTTCACCTATTTCGCGCAATTCGGCAAAAATTCGCTAGTACTACTCATCGTTGGGCGCATCGTCCTGGGTTGGCTCTCGCACTCTACCTTTACCGTCTGCTTCGGTGCGGCATTAGGCTATGTGCGCCATACCCGTGTACGCTGGCGACAGATTCTCATTCCACTGCTCGGCTATCTGGTCGCGGTGGCCCTGCATACCATTTTCGATGCCGTAGACTTCTATGCCAGTGCCATAGCTCTGGCCTCGCCTAATAATGCCACCGTCACCACTTCCGCATTGCTCGCCATCATCGGCGACTATATTCCGCCTTTTATCGCGCAGGTCATCATTCTCTATATCCTGATTAAAGCACTGGCTCATGAAGCCGCTGTCATCCGCGAATTTCTGGCCGATGAGGTCAGTCGCGGCATCGTGCGCGTCGATGAATATGCCTTGCTTCAGAATTCCTTTCAGCGCACCAAGCAAGAGCGGCGCGTATTATACCAGCGTGGCATCAAGCAATGGCAACTGATCAAAGCCCTCTATCAGACCGAGATCGGTCTGGCCTTCCGCAAATGGCATGTCAACATGGGTGACAAACCCAAACTTGGCTATCGCCAACCCGAAGATGCCTACCGCCAGCGCATTCATCTCCTGCGTCAGAAGCTCATGGCCATGAATACATCGAGGTAGAGATCGCTTCAGCGCGTCAATCACGCCGACATACCTGTTGGGCATTTATGCGCTTGGGCCACGCGGACGCGCTGAGGCAGTCTCTACAGCAGCATTCCTCTAAAGGATAGAGACCTGGCGGTTTTCAGATAGGTTCCACAAGATGGTACATTCTTACCTATTTCTTGACAGTGGAACTAGCTAGCAACTACATTGACGAGTGGGGGAAAAGAACAACGATACGTTTTCAACACGCATTCCGCCAACTCTGTATCGTCAGCCCGTTGTTTTATCTAGTAAGGATGGTAGCTCCACCTACCAGGAAATAGGATCATGAAACAGAAGCAGCAGCCGCAAAACGCGCGATCACAGCATAAATCGACCGGAGCAGCGCGGCAATCCGGGCAACATCTCATACAGCGTCAAAATCAGCAACAGCGATCATGGGGGCAACAGGTATGTCATAAAGGTTTCCTCTACCTGTTTGCGCTTTGCTGCGCCCTGCTCTTGTTCTCCGTCGTTGGCCTCTATGGCGGCATCAACATTTCACACGCCCAGGCGACCAGTAGTATACAGAACAAAAAACCTAAGACACCGGTACCCACGACCACGACACCAATACCCACCACCACTACGCCGGTACCTACCACAATACCAACACCGGTACCGACCACGACGCCAGTACCCACTACCACACCGGTACCGACCACGACGCCGATACCCACTACTACACCGGTACCCACCCCTTGTATCATTCCTATATTCTGTCCCACTCCGACACCTGCGCCCTGCATCACGCTCCTCTGCGCTACTCCCACACCTACTAATACACCCATTCCTGTTATCACTCCCACTCCCACATCTGTTCCAGGCATTACGCCAACACCGATAGTACCTGGTGTCACACCGACACCGGTGCCAGTCAATCCAGGTGGAGCAGGCACAGGGCCAACGACACCACCGACGGCGACACCACGCCCCAGCACCAGCACGAGTCAGACACTGAATGGCTCTGGCGGCGGCGGCTCTGGCGGTACAGGTAATGGCGGCGGCGGCACTACATCGACGAACGCCAATGGTAGCGGCGGCACATCTTCGTCTGGTAGCGGCAAGTCAGGCGGTAGCAGTAGCTCTTTCCTGGTCCTCATCATTGTCTTTATTGTGCTTCTTGTGGTAATTGCCGGGGCCATTCTTGTCTATCTGGCCTACAAGCAGCGCAACAAACCAACTATGTTGCCACCGTCAGTACCCGCTACGCCGCTATTAATGGATAATGCGGCCTCGCCGTGGACACCTTTCAGTAACGCCAACATGGCAAATAATGCTCCGCCGATGAGTAACATGTCTTTCGCCGGAGGCATGCCACCTGCTCAAGCATCAATGGCGGGTATCGTCAATCCTGGTTTCTATCCAGATGCGCCTACTAACTACGGACCGCTCAGTATGAACGGCATACAAGAGATGCCACCGACCTCGCAATATGGCAATGGCAACTATGATATGCCTACAATGGCTGCTAATACGATGAATATGCAGCCGGGGCAAGGCATGTTCACAGAGCCAGTTCTTACTGAGGTAGGCATGGCACCCGTGCCACCAGCACCCATTGAGCAGCAGAACATGGGTAACTTGACCGATCCTTTCATGGATGCGATTATTCGTCAGGCACAGATGGGTCTCTTCTTTCTGCAAGGTAAAGACGCCGAACCTGGAGTGGACCTGGGAGATTAAATATTCTGGACAGAGACGAAGCCATCCTATTGCACATATGGGCGTAGGATGGCTTCGTCTCTGTCCAGAATAAGCAGAGGGTGTTTTAGCGGGCGCGGCGTAAGGCCACTATTGGGTCGAGGCGCGAGGCACGTACCGCCGGATAGAAACCGAAAACCACGCCGATAATCGCTGAGACCACAAAGGGCAGAATGAGCGTTGTTGGCGTAATTACCAATGGCACACTCCCACCACCGCTGCGGGCTAAGGCGGCAATAATTAAGTTAATTGTCAGCCAGCCAACAAAGATGCCTATCAACATGCCAAATATTCCACCCAGAAACGATAAAATCAGAGCTTCAATCAAGAACTGAGTACGAATATCAGCTCGACGCGCACCGATTGCCAAGCGAATACCAATCTCGCGTGTGCGCTCTGTCACCGAGACCAGCATAATATTCATGATGCCGATACCGCCCACTGTCAGCGAAATCGCGGCGATGCTGCTCAACAAGAGCGAGATGGCCTGTGTCACCTGCTGCGATTGTTGCAAAATCTGCGTTGCTGTGGTGGTCTGAAAATCGTCAGGGGTACCTTTGGGAATATGATGACTCAACTCTAGCGTTGTTGTGATCTCCTGCACAACCAGGTTGATATTGTTTTGATTGTCTACGTTAATCACAATCTCACCAAGATAATTTGTATTCGCTAGGCGCACCATTGCGGCCTGATAGGGAATATAGATCACGTCATCCTGTCCAAAGCCACCTTTGGGAGCCAGCACTCCTGTTACGCGGAATAGCTGATTGCCAATACGAATCTGCTGTCCTACCGGATTAACATTCGTATTGCCGAAGAGATTCTGCGCTACCGTATCACCCAGCACAGCGACTGCTTCACCGCCAGCTTGCTGCTGCGCATTAAACCACAAGCCATCCTGCAAATTCCAGCCCTGAATAGTCTGCATATCTGTGCTAACGCCCTGTACGCGCGTGTGCCAGTTCTGGCTACCAAAAACTACCTGCGACTGACCAGTCGAGACCACCGGACTAATAGCTGCTACATGCGGCAACTGGCTCAGCAAGCGCAGATCGTTGAGTGTCAACGTTTGTACGCTCTGCTTCTGCACCACACCGCGTGCATTCGACGAGCCGGGGGCAACGTAGACAGTATTCACACCCTGGCTAGAGATGATATTGGTGATAAAGGCTGCTACGCCCGATGTCAGGGTTAGCGAGCCAATAACAGCTGCTACGCCAACGACAATGCCCAGCATCGTCAGAAAGGAGCGCGTGCGATTGGCCCAGATAGCTGCCAGTGCGCTTCCCATACTCGTGCCGAGTGTGCCGCCACGCTGATAACGCTTGCCGCGCAACTCTTTGAGCAGGTTTTGCAGTGGCGTTTCCTGCACAGGCACATTGGCCTGAGTAGGCATCGCTGCCGCCGTTACAACTGGCATCCTTTCGCGTCCACTCTCTGTTTGTGGCTGTAGTGAACTGCTTGTCTTGCTCATTCGCTCACTCTTTCTTACTCTTCACTGCGAATCGCCACAATCGGGTCCAGCCGCGAGGCACTGATCGCCGGGTAGAGACCAAAGACTATCGCAATGCCAGCCGAAACGACAAAAGGCAGAGCAATCGAGGTCGGCGTGACGACAAAGGGCAGTTTCGCTACGTGTGTTATCAGTAGACCAACGAGCAGCCCCAATGCTAGACCAACCACACCGCCCACTAGACAGAGAACCAGCGACTCTATCAAAAACTGGTTGCGAATATCACCACGCCTGGCCCCGATAGCCATACGAATACCAATCTCCCACGTGCGCTCGGTCACGGAAACCAACATGATATTCATGATGCCAATACCACCAACCGTGAGCGAGATGGCGGCAATGCCAACCAGCAGATAGGTCAGAATCTGCGTTGTCTGCCCGATACGTTGCAAGATAGAGGTGAACGTTGTGACCTGGAAATCGTTGGTCTGACCATTCAAGATATGATGTCGCTGTTGCAGCAGAACCGTGATTTCTTGCGCTACCAGACTAACATTCGTGGGATTATCAACCTGCACCTGAATCTGACCAACATAGTTTGTATTATCCAGCCGTATCTGTGCTGCCTTAATCGGCACAAAGATCACATCATCTTGTGTGAAACCGCCGCCCTGCGGAGCCAGCACACCAACAACACGAAATGTTTCTGTGCCGATCAGAATCTGTTTACCAATCGGATTATCACCGGAAACATCGAAGAGGCTATGATAGACCGTATCACCCAGTACCGCGACGGGCGTACCTGACTGAGCATCACTCGCACTAAACCAGCTTCCTTGCGCGAGTGTCCAGTTCTGAATGCTCAATATCTGGCTGTTGACACCCTCAATCGTTGTACTCCAGTTCTGATTGCTATAGACAACCTGCGAAGAGGTATCAATGAAGGGGCTTTCGGCTTTGACATGCGGTAGCTGGCTTATCGCGTTGGCATCCGGCAAGGTTAACGTGCTAAGTGAACCACTACCCTGTGATGCGCCACTGCTCTGCGCCGTGCCAGGGCCAACGATCACGGAATCACCCAGGCTTGCAACCTGCTGACTAACATACGCGCTTGTACCTTGTGTCAGTGTCAGCGCGGCAATTACCGCCGCAACGCCAATAAAGATACCCAGCACCGTTAATAAAGAACGCATAGAATTAGCAAGTAACGCATCAATCGCACTCACAAAATTGGCCCCCAACATTGAGAGAGGGCCACGTTGCCAGGAACGCTGCCGTATCTCGCGCAACAGACTTTCAAGCGCGGTTCCTTGCTGAGATTGCTGGCGAGAGACGGTTGATGTTTGCACTTTGGCAACTTGAGTTGCCGGAGCGATGGTCGCGGGAAGGTTCGATCTGGACGAACCTTGCAAATTAACCCGTCGCACCGGGGGTTGCGTTGAGCGGCTCACAGTTGCTTGCCCCCAATCTGCGCGGGCTGTGGTTGTGCGTCTGCTGCATGAAGAGTCGCCCATTCGTCCCGTGCATTACGCCTGCTCGCTACCATCTCGTCATGAACCAGGCGTCCATCAATAAAAGAGACCTGCCGTCTACCATAGGCCGCTACATTGAGGTCATGGGTGACAAGGACAATTGTTAGTCCCTGCTCGTTTAATTCTTGCAGCACTGCCATGATTTCGATGCTGGTACGACTATCCAGGTTGCCGGTCGGCTCATCGGCTAGCAGCAAGGAGGGGCCATTGACCAACGCACGCGCAATCGCCACACGTTGCTGCTGTCCGCCAGAAAGTTCGGACGGTTTGTGATCCAGCCTCGTACCCAGCCCAACCAGAGTCAGGGCTTTACGAGCGCGAATCTCGCGCTCGCGCGTGGGTACGCCCGCATAAATCATGGGTAACTCGACATTCTTCTGCGCAGTGGCGCGGCTCAACAAATTAAAACCCTGGAAGACGAAACCAATCAAGCGATTGCGCACATTGGCCAGTTCATCATTTGCCATCTTACTAACCAGGCGGCCCGCCAACCAGTATTCGCCTCCACTTGGACTATCGAGGCAACCAACCAAGTTCATAAAGGTAGATTTACCGGAACCTGACGGCCCCAGCACAACAACAAATTCGCCCGGATAGACCTCCAATGTTACGTCGCGCAATGCCGGTACCTGCGTCCTACCAAGCATATAGGTCTTAGCCAGGTGATGCACAGCGATCACTGGTTTGCCTCGCGCCGCCTCACTACCATTGCTCGCTACAGGCTGAGGCACTATCCCATAAGGCACCGTGGCCTGTATGGTGACATCGGACGATGCCGACGTTTTAGCAACAGCCCATTCTGGCTGCGTTGGTTGCTCATCAATCGCGGGCGATGTACCAGAATTTACTGATGATTGCCCGTGCTGTGATATCTTTGGATCATTTGTAGCCATTTTTACGATCTCGCAATCTCAAGAACTGCACGTGCTATTCACAATCTCCCCCGCCATTCTCACCAAGCTTACCGTATAGAATATACGTAAGAATGCTATCAAGGTTGCGAACAGCACGCGCTGTCTATCAATCAACCGACTTGCGTTAAGGAACGTGATGATACAGATACGTGATACAGGAACCGATGTATGTGTCCGTCTCGCCCATCGACCTGGCATACTTGGCATACCTACGCACGGACGCGATACATCGGTCCCTACACCAGCTTTCTACCAACATATTTTGTTAATTTACATCATCACACCCTGGTACGTGAG
>JAJZEJ010000088.1 GCA_021828635.1 Chloroflexota bacterium | reverse complement strand
GCCAGCATCGGCATACGCTTCGCCACGCCACCAAAGATCGAGATTTCGCGTGTATGCGCATGGTCATAGATGACACCGACGCAGAAGAAGAGCAGGCCAGAAATGATGCCATGACTGAACAGCTGAATTGTCGCGCCGGTCAGAGCTGCCATGCGGAAAGCCACGCTGCCAAAGCTGGCCGCCGCCGCTACACCAAGCAGCACAATACCCATGTGGCTAACACTGGAGTAGGCAATCAACCGCTTCATATCGCTCTGCACAAGACAGATACCAGCTCCGTAGATGATATTGATGACCGCGAAGACCGCCAACGGACCGGCGAAGTCATGCACACCCATCGGGAAGAGCGTCAGGCAGATGCGAATCAAGCCGTAGGCACCCATTTTGAGTAATACGCCAGCCAGGATGACGCTGACCTCAGTCGGTGCATCTGTGTGAGCATCGGGTAGCCATGTATGGAACGGGAACATCGGGATTTTCACGGCGAAGGCCACAAAGACCAGCAGGAAGATCAGCAATTGCGCACTAACCGCCAGGCCGCCGAGCATCACCGTACCACTGACCAGATGTGTGGCGAAGTATTGCATACTGGCAGTTCTTCCGCCATCCATGAAGTAGAGCAGAAGAATACCGGCTAGCATGAAGACACTACCAAAGAAGGTATACAGCAGGAACTTCCAGGCCGAGTAGATGCGACCGGGCATGCCATGCTTCTCGTGCTGGTTGCCCCAGATGCCGATTAGCAAGAACATGGGAGCAAGCTCGACCTCCCAGAACAGGAAGAAGAGGAACATGTCCATTGCCATAAAGACGCCCATCACGCCAGCTTCCAGCAACAGGATCAGCGACATGTACTCTTTGACACGATCTTTCTGCCAACCGCCGATAATTGCCAGCATAGTCAGCAGCGCGTTCAGAATCACCAGTGGCAGGCTCAGGCCGTCCACACCGAGGAAGTAGTCGATTCTAAAATGAATCGAGCCAATCGGTTGGTTAATCCAGGGCAAGTCAATGGAGTCGGGCAGATGTTGCAGATTGCCAAAGGCGCTAAAGCCTCCATTGCCCAAAATCCTGAAGAAAATGATCAATGACAGCACGAAGGTAGCCGCGCTAAAACCGAGCGCGAGCCAGCGTGCGAATTTTATAGGTGCCGCCAACAGCAGTAATCCACCGATCAGTGGCAGCAGGATAATCCAGGTAAGATCGCTTGCGAATATCATGATCTGCTTATCCTCACTTCACGTATGTGACCAGTACAAAGACTACTGCCGCCAGTACAGCGACGCCTCCAAAGAAGCCAATCATGTAAGACTGGACGCGACCAGTCTCGATATGGCGCACATCGCGGCCCATGAGCATCACGAAGCTTGCCACGCCATTGACGAGACCATCCACCACGTAGGTGTCGAAAGCCTGCTCGATATGCGAGAGACCCAGCACGAGGTAACGGGCAATCCAGTCATAGAGGGTATCAATGTAGTATCTGTTGTACAGGATGCGATGAGCAGTTCGTAAGAACGCATTATTCTCAACCACAGCTTGCAGCTTCACACCATCGACACGCGCATACATCACGTAGGCGACAATCAGACCAATAACGGCGGTGACGACACCCACGTAGGTCAGCGGGTCTTGCAGCAGCGTAATCAAGTTGAGATTGGGTGCGCCGGGTTGAATATAGCTGAAGAAGCCGAACCAGTAGCCGGCAACGATAGAGGCAATCGCCAGAAGAATGAGTGGAATGGTCATGCTCGGCGGTGACTCATGTGGCTCACCTTCTCCGCGATAGGTGCCGCCCCATAGACCGCCAAATTTACCATCGCGGCCACCAAAGGCCAGGATGTAGGCACGTAACATATAGAATGCGGTCAGGCCAGCCGTAAAGAGCGTGACAGCGTAGAGTCCCCAGTCGCCTTTTTGCGCCGTCAGCCCGATAATCGTGTCTTTACTAAAGAAACCGGCGAAGAAAGGCACACCGGAGATAGCACAAGTAGCAATCAGGAAAGTGATAGCGGTGATCGGCATGCGTGCCGCCAGACCGCCCATCACGCGCATATCCTGCACCTCACGATGTGTGGCATGATGCAGAGCATGCAGCACGCTACCGGCGCATAGGAAGAGCAACGCCTTAAAGAAAGCATGTGTGAACAGGTGGAACATGCCAGGGCCAGAACCATACGTAGAGCCAGCCACCCCTAAGCCAACGAACATATAGCCCAGCTGGCTGATCGTTGAGAAGGCCAGCACACGCTTGAAGTCCGACTGCACCAGCGCGATAGAGGCGGCGAAGATGGCCGTGAAACCACCAACCCAGGCTACAACCCCGAAGGCTGCCGGATAGGCTACCAGGAAGAGCGGGAAGACACGCGCTATCATATAGACACCGGCTGCCACCATTGTCGCAGCGTGGATCAGTGCGCTGACGGGCGTCGGACCTTCCATCGCCGATGGCAACCACGTGTGGAGCGGGAACTGCGCGGACTTACCGATAGCGCCACAGAAGATCAGGATCATGGCGATGGTCAGTGTCGTCTTGTCCATGTGCGCCACATCGACCGTCAACTGCTGGAAATCGAAGGTACCGGTATTGGCGAAGAGAATCATAATGCCGATGATAAAGCCGACATCACCAATACGGTTCATCACAAATGCCTGCATCGAAGCACTGGCCGGTGACGGGCGCTGCTCTTCCGGCTTCGCACGCTTATTAATCCAGAAACCAATCAGCAGATACGAACTGAGACCGACCAGTTCCCAACCAATAAAGATAACCAGGAAGTTTTGCGCGAAGACGATCACCAGCATAGAGAAAGTGAATAGCGAGAGATACGCATAGAAGCGTGCATAGCCCGCCGAATCCTCCATGTAGCCTTGCGAGTAGATATTCACCAGCAGCGAGATCGTCATCACCACCACCAACATAGCGATTGCCAGATGGTCAATATGGAACGCGATCACATAACTGGCTACCGGCCCTTGAGAGAACCAGTTGTAGCTGAAAATGTTATTCACACCGCTATTGGGCATCGAAGAGGGAACGAAAGCGGAATAGAAGAGCAAAATCCAGGCATAAATGGTTGCGAGCGCCATGATAGCGATGCCGACATAGCCGCTGGCGATGGCCCACATGCTCAGATGCGCCACTTTGGGATCATCGTCGTCATCCCCAGCATGCTCTCCGTGATCTTCACCGTGTGTGCCGTGCGCCTCGACGGCATGCTCTTCCGCGTGTGTCGTCGCTGCTGCCACACGCGGACGGCTCAACATATCTCCTACGCGGGTGCCAAAGATAATCACCACGAAGGAGAGCAGAGGCGCGAAGAGAACAATCCACGAATATTCATACAAAACCATTGTATTCACCACTTCATCATATCAATCTCGCTAACGTCCACTGTGCTACGTTTGCGATAGATAGCGATAACCATTGCCAGGGCTACCGCCGCCTCCGCTGCCGCCACAGTGATAATGAAGATAGCGAAAATTTGGCCTGTCAAGTAGGTTGCATAAGGCTTCACAGTATTAAAGAAAGAGAAGCCAATCAGCGTCACATTGACCGCGTTCAGCATGATCTCAATGCCCATGAGTACCGCGATAGCGTTATGCTTAGCAATTGCGCCATAGAGGCCGATGCAGAACAGCACCGCGCCCAGTATAAGAAAATGATACAGTGTTAAACCCATACGCCCCTAATCCTCTCTGCCAATCACAATTGCACCGATGATAGCGACCAGCAGGACCAGCGATGCGATTTCAAAAGGCAAGACATAGCTGTACGAGCTGGGACTATACAGGAGTTGACCGATACGCACGACATTATTGACGTTTGTGGGAATCTGGTTGGCCCCACTACTCACATCGGCAACCGCGTGCGGGCTGAGTGTGACCGCGAAGATGATGCCGAGTCCAACCAGCACACTGATAATAAAAGCGACCGGCCAGAGTTTATTGGTCGGATTGGTGATAGGTCGCCCGGTGATGCGCGTAAGCATCAGCGCGAAAAGAATGAGGATCGTTACCGCGCCAGCATAGATGAGTATCTGTACGATAGCGATAAATTCGGCGTTGAGCAGGAGATAGATTCCTGCTGCCATTGCAAATACAAGTACCAGTGCAATCGCACTATGCACAATATTGCGCAGGCTCACCACCAGCAACGCCGCCCCTACCAGGATCACCGCGATGATCCAGAACAAAAGGGTGGCCAGAACCATAATAAACATACCTCCGAATGATCTTGGATCGTAATAGCTATCTCGAATAAGCGAAGCAAGATTACATATCCCTGTCGGTTTCTTCTGTTCTATTGTATCATGTGTATCATCCGAGGCACGGCATCATACAGACACAGCATGACCGGGTGATAGAAAGAGGGAAAATATTATCACTCCCCTTGCGATTCTAGCAAAACCTGTGACATATGACAAGAGCAAGGCAGTGTTAACCATAATACGCTGTGGTAAAACGAGATACCTCGCACCCAGAGACATGGCACCCACAGAAGTATCACTACATGTATGTCATGCCGGAGACACACGATATATGTAGTGACACCCCTTGTGGGTGCCATGCTTGGTGCCATACCCTATTTATGAGTGCGAGATTCCTCTAACAGTATTGTCGTACTCGCCAACATCCACGAAATCGCAGGCGGTGGTCTCGCAACCTTTGGGCTGAACACGCCAGAAGAGATGGCTCATCTGTTGCCAGTTGTCCAGGATAGCAATAGCACGCTTGCTGCGCGTCTTGCGAGCATGCCAGCCAATGATGACACTCAATGCCTCTAGCTCATTGGGATCATTGATACGTTGTAAGCTGACCAGTTCGGTGTTGCAGCGCAACGGGAACATATCTTGCTCATCCAGCACGTAGGCCACACCGGCAGACATACCAGCTCCGAAATTGCGTCCCGTCTCACCTAACACAGCTACCAGGCCACTGGTCATATATTCGCAACCATGATCGCCAACACCCTCCACTACCGCCAACGCGCCACTATTGCGTACAGCGAAGCGTTCACCTGCCCGTCCCGCCACAAACATCTGTCCGCCGGTTGCGCCGTAAAGAATGGTATTGCCAACAATAGCATTCTCGTGTGAGGCGAAGTGCGCATCGGCTGGCGGCGCGATGACAATCTGGCCGCCAGTCATACCTTTACCCACATAGTCGTTAGCCTCGCCATTCAGAAGAAGGCGCAGACCAGGAACACAGAAAGCTCCAAAGCTCTGACCAGCAGACCCTTGAAAAGCACAGGTGATGCTGACACCCGGCAGACCTTTGTTGCCATAACGACGTGCGATTTCACCAGCAAGGCTCACGCCAACTGAGCGATCATCGTTGTGAATAATATGTTGCGTCAAAACGCTACGCTCGCCGGCCAGCGCCTCCTCAGCCTCGATCAACAATTGCTCCGCGACTGGCGCGGATGGCACAGGACGATGCGCCCCTGGCACCGAATGATAGGGCAACGCGATCAGCATAGACTTGAAATCAATGCTGGTCTCTTCAGGATGAACGAGCAGGTCGGCGCGTCCGATCAGCTCATCAAAACTGCGGAAACCGAGTTGAGCCATCCATTCGCGCACCTCCTCGGCCACCAGCGTCATAAAGTTAATCAGGAACTGCGGACGCCCGGTGAATTTGGCACGTAAGTCTTCGCGTTGCGTGGCAATGCCCGCCGGACAGGTGTTGAGATGACACTGACGCGCCATGTCACAGCCAAGCGAGACTAGCGCGGCTGTGCCGAAACCGAACTCCTCCGCACCCAGCATAGCTCCGATGACAACATCGCGCCCCGTCTTGAAACCACCATCAACACGCACTTTGACACGTGAGCGCAGGCCATTCTTGACCAGCACTTGCTGTGTCTCCGATAGACCGCGCTCCCACGGCATACCAGCATGCTTGATCGATTGCATTGGCGAAGCACCCGTGCCACCATCATGGCCGCTAATCAGCACATAATCGGCATGTCCCTTCGCCACACCGGCAGCGATAGTGCCGACGCCGATGCTGGAGACCAGCTTGACACCAACCTTCGCCTTTGGATTGATGCGGTGCAGATCATAGATCAACTGCGCGATATCTTCGATGCTATAGATGTCGTGATGGGGTGGCGGCGAGATCAGCGAGACACCAGGTGCGGTATGGCGCAGGCGTGCAATAAAAGGTGTGACCTTGACCGGCGGCAACTGACCACCCTCACCGGGCTTCGATCCCTGTGCCATCTTAATCTCAATCTCTTGCGCTCGTACCAGGTATTCAGCCGTAACGCCAAAGCGACCAGAGGCTACCTGCTTAATCTTGCTGCTAACCTCATAACCTTCCATCGTCTCATGATACCAGTTCGGGTCTTCGCCGCCCTCACCGGTATTATTGCGCCCACCGATGCTGTTCATAGCAGCCGCAATCGTCTTATGCGTCTCCGGGCTGAGCGCCCCAACCGACATGGCCGAGACAACGAAATGCGCCCGAATCGACTCCATCGGCTCTACCTCATCCAACGGAATGGGCGAAGTTTCTTTGAAGCTGAGCAGATCGCGTAAAGCTGTGGGCGGACGATGATAGACCAGCGAGGTGAACTGACGATAGTCATCTACGCTGCCACTCTGTGCTGTCTTCTGCAAGGCGCGGATGATGAGCGGATTAAAGGCGTGATACTCGGCATCGCGGCGGAAGCGGAAGCGGCCCAGGTCGGTCAGCTTGCGCCGATGTGCCGGAGTCTCGCTCACGTTTGCCGCCTGCTGTAGACTCTGACAATGCTTAATAATCTGTTCGGCAACATGCATATAGGTCAATGTGCCAGGATGCACGGGTGAACCACTGAAACAACGGGCCGCGAAGGCTGTTTCCAGACCCAGAACCTCAAACTGACCCGCACCGATGATATTGCGGATGGTCGAGATGCCCATACGTGCCATGATCTTGCACAGACCCTCTTCAAGCACATGAATATAACGCTCAACGGCGCTTTCGCGGGTGAGTTGCTCCAATTTGCGCTCACCAGCCAGAGCGCGTACACTCTCCAATGCCAGGAACGGCACAACAGCCTCAGCGCCATAGCCGAGCAAGAGCGCCACCTGATGAATATCCCAGGCCGTTCCCGTCTCACAAATCAACGAGGTACCCATGCGCTGCCCGCTGCGTATCAGGGCGCGATGCACAGCTCCAACGGCAATCAACATGGGCATGGGGGCGCGTTCAAGCGTGGCATCTTTATCGCTCAAGATTAGCAGTGTAGCACCATTGGTGACAGCCTTGATGGCCGTGGCTTCGAGCTGATCCAGCGATTTTTCCAGCGCGTTGACATCGCCCGTGACCTCAAAGGTGGTGCTGAGGGTTGCAGTTTGAAAATTATGGTTGTTCAGCTGACGCATACGCTCAAGCTGTATCTCGGTCAAAATGGGCGTTTTGAGATGCAACAGTTTGGCATGCAATGATGACTCGGTGAGCAGACTCTGACTGCGACCCATGTAGGATTCCAGCGACATCACCACGCGCTCGCGTAAGGGGTCAATAGGTGGATTTGTAACCTGTGCGAAACGCTGATGGAAGTGATCTGAAAACGAGCGCGGCAACTGCGACAACACGGCCACAGGGGCATCATCGCCCATGCTCCAAACCGGCTCTTTGTTGT